>JACQTL010000305.1 GCA_016210805.1 Actinomycetota bacterium
CAACCGGGGAACGGGGAGGGTCTCGGGAGCCACGGTGGGCTTGGACTGCGGTCCCGTGTGCTTCGCCGCCGTGGACGCCGGGACCCCGGTGACGCTCACGGCCAACCCCGACCCGGGGTCCGTCTTCTCGGGGTGGGCGGGAGCCTGCGCCGGCGCGGGGGTGAGCACGACGTGCCAGTTCACCATGGGCGAGGGAGCCCCGGTCACCGCGATCTTTGCCGCTGGCCCGGCCCGGCCGGACGCCCAGATCAGGCGGCGTACCGACGCCACCTGGGCCGGCGCCGGGGTCTACAACCTCACCGGGGTGGGCCAGACGCGGCTGTCGACCGGTGAGCGCCAGGACGTCCTGACCTTCCTGATCCGGGTCAGGAACGAGGGGACCAAGGCCGACTCGTACGTCCTCTCGGGGCCCGGGAAGACGAACCGCCTGTCCGTCGGGTACCTGCTGGGGGCAAGCGGGGCGACCGACATCACCGCGGCGGTCATGGCCGGGACCCACACGACCGCGGTCCTCCCGCCGGGACAGGCAGCGGTGATCCGGCTTCGGGTGACCATCGGGTCCTGGGCCAAGGTCGGGCTGGTCACGCCGTTCCTGGTCACCGCCCGGTCGGTCTCCGACCCGACCGTCGCCGACGTCGTTCGGGCTCGCGTCAAGGTCGTGTAGGCCCAGCTCCAGCCCCGGCGCTCGACCGGGCATCCAGACATTGCGCGGAATTAACAAGCCGGACATGCGCGGTTGGCCGATCCGGCCTATGCTCCCGGGAACGTTTCGACCGGCCAGCGGTCCGGGAATGCCCGGGGCCCGGGGGGCTCACCCCGGGCGGCCCTCCGAGCCGGGTGAGGCAGGAGAGGCGAAGGGGAAGATGCTGGACGAGCGCGACGCCTGTGGCACCGGCTTCGTGGCCGACGTGCTGGGTCGTTCCTCGCGCCAGATCGTGGACCTGGCCGTAGAGGCCCTGTGCCGGGTCCGGCACCGGGGCGCGGTGGCCGCCGACGCGCGGACCGGCGACGGGGCCGGCCTCCTCCTGCCCATCCCCCGCCGGTGGATCGCCGACCGCCTGGCCGACGCGGCCGGCGCGGCGGTCGCGGCCCGCCACGACCCCGAGCGACTCGGGCTGGCCGGCGTCTTCGTCTCCGACGACACCCCGTTCGGCGAGCTCCGCCGGATCGTCGAGGAGGCCTGTGCCGAGGAGGCCCTCGAGGTCCTGGCCTGGCGGAGCGTCCCCACCCATGCCGAGGCCCTCGGCGACCACGCCCTGCGCACGGCCCCCCGGATCCTCCAGGCCGTGCTGGCCTGGCCGACCGGCCGGTTCGAGGAGGTCGGCGAGAGGGCCTGTCACCGGGCCCGGCGCCGGGCCGAGGCCGCCGCCCGCCGCGAGGACCGGGCCGTCTACTTCCCCTCGTTCAGCTTCCTCACGGTCGTCTACAAGGCGCTGGTCGCGGCGGACCAGCTCGCCGAGTTCTACCCGGACCTCCAGGACCCGCTGATGGAGGCCCCCTTCGCCGTCTTCCACCAGCGGTACTCCACGAACACCACTCCGACCTGGGAACGGGCTCAGCCCTTCCGGATGCTCTGCCACAACGGCGAGATCAACACCCTGGCCGGGAACGTGAACAGGATGCGGTCCCGGGAGGGGCGGCTCGGGCTCCCGTCGCAGCTCGAGGAGGACGTCCTCCGCCCGGTGATCGACGAGAGCGGATCCGACTCGGCGATGCTCGACAACGTCGTCGAGGTGCTGGCCCGCGAGGGAGGCGAGGCGGGGTCCGGGAGGGACGTCCGCCAGGTCATGACCATGCTGGTCCCTCCGGCCTGGGAGGGGATCCCCGACCTCGATCCCGCCGCCCGGGACTTCTACAGGTGGCACGCCTCCCAGATGGAGCCGTGGGACGGGCCCGCCGCGCTGATCTTCACCGACGGGTCGGGGGTGGGGGCGGTCCTCGACCGGAACGGGCTCCGGCCGATGCGGTGGATGGTGGCCGAGGACGGTCTGGTGGTGGCCTCCTCGGAGGCGGGGACGGTGGACGCCCGGGGCCACGGCCGGGTCCGCCGGGGGAAGCTCGGGCCGGGGCAGATGATCTTCGTGGACCCCTCGGGCGGCGGCCTCCAGCTCGACCCGGTGAGCCGCGTGGCCCGCCACCGGCCGTACGGACGGTGGCTGGAGGAGCACCGGGTGGCGGTCTCGCCCGGCGTGCCCGCAGTACCCGTTCCCGACGACCTCGAGCGGCGCCAGGTGGCGCACGGCTACACGCGCGAGGAGCTGAACCTGGTCGTGAAACCGTCGGCGGCGAACGGGAAGGAGCCCACGTTCTCGATGGGCGACGACACGCCCCTCCCCCCCTTCAGCCGCCACGGGCGGCCCCTGTACGGGTTCTTCAAGCAGAGGTTCGCGCAGGTCACCAACCCGCCCATCGACCACCTCCGGGAGCGCCACGTCATGTCGCTCCGCACCCTGCTCGGGCCCCGGGACCCGCTGCTCTGGGAGCGGGCCGAGGGGGCGGCGCTGCTGGAGTGCGAGACGTTCCTACTGTTCCGCCCGACCGGTGGCGTCCACCTCGACGCCACCTGGCCGGCGGAGGAGGGACCCGCCGGCCTCCGTCCGGCCCTGGAGGCCCTGGCCGCCCGGGCCGTCGACGCGGCGATCCACGGGAGCGGGATCATGCTGGTCTCGGACGAGGCCGCCGGGCCGGACCGGGCCCCCATCCCCTCGCTGCTCGCCGTGGGCGCGGTGAACTCCGCGTTGCTCCGGACCGGCCACCGGACCCGGACCTCGCTGGTGGTGCAGACCGACGACGCCAGGGAGGCCCATCACGTCGCCTGCCTCCTCGGCTACGGGGCCGAGGCGGTCTACCCGCGCCTGGCCCTGGCCACGGTGGCCGCCCTGGCCGCCGCGGGGCGGGCCGGGGACGTGGAGGGCGTCGAGCACGCCCTCCTCAACTGGCGGGCCGCGGTCGAGGAGGGCGTGCTGAAGATCCTGTCCAAGCTAGGGATCTCGTGCGTGGACTCCTACCGGGGCGCACAGACCTTCGACGCCCTGGGCCTGGCCCCCGAGGTCGTGGACCTGTGCTTCGAGGGGACCGCCTCGCCGGTGGGGGGCCTGGGCTTCGAGGACCTCGGGGAGCTGGTCCTGGCCCGCCACCGCTCGGCGTGGGGCGGCGACGGGAACGGAGCCGGCCCCGCGCTCCCCAACCCGGGGTTCGTGAAGTTCCACAGGGGTGGGGAGCCCCACGCCAACGAGCCGAACGTGGTCCGGGCACTCCACGAGACCGTGGACCCGGGGCTCTCCCGCCTGAAGTCGACCCAGGCCGGCGGCGACCCCCTGGCCCGGGGCAGGGAGGAGGCGGCGGCGCTGGGGGCCGCGGTCCGGGAGCCCGGCCACCCCGAGCTCTACGCCCGCTTCGCGGACCTCGTCAACGGGCGGGCCCCCACGACCGTCCGGGACCTCCTGGAGCCCGTCGCCGCGGGGGAGCCCGTCCCCGTGGAGGACGTGGAGCCGGCCGCCGACATCCTCAGGCGATTCTCGACGGGGGCCATCTCGCACGGGGCCATCTCGGCGGAGGCCCACGAGACGCTGGCCATGGCCCTGAACATGGTCGGGGGGAAGTCCAACACCGGCGAGGGCGGGGAGGACCCGGGCCGGTTCCGCACCGAGCGGAACTCCCGGATCAAGCAGGTGGCCAGCGGCCGCTTCGGGGTCACCCCCGAATACCTGGCCTTCGCCGAGGAGCTCCAGATCAAAATGGCCCAGGGCTCGAAGCCCGGGGAGGGCGGGCAGCTCCCCGGCCACAAGGTGACCAAAGAGATCGCCCGGCTCAGGCACACCCGGCCGGGCGTCGCCCTGATCAGCCCCGCTCCCCACCACGACATCTACTCGATCGAGGACCTGTCCCAGCTGATCTTCGACCTCAAGCAGGCGAACCCCGACGCGGACGTGTCGGTGAAGCTCGTGGCCGAGGCCGGGGTGGGGACGATCGCCGCCGGCGTGGTGAAGGGCCTGGCCGAGGTGGTGCACGTCGCCGGCGCGGACGGCGGGACCGGCGCCTCGCCGCTCTCGTCGATCAAGAACGCCGGACTCCCCTGGGAGGTCGGCCTGGCCGAGTCGCAGCAGGCCCTCGTCGAGAGCGGCCTCCGATCGCGGGCCCGGATCCGGATCGACGGCGGCCTGAAGACCGGCCGCGACGTGGTCGTCGCCGCGCTGCTCGGCGCGGACGAGTATTCGTTCGGGACGGCCGCGCTCCTGGCCGAGGGCTGCATCATGGTCCGGACCTGCCACCTGGACACCTGCCCCACCGGGATCGCCACCCAGCGGCCGGACCTCCGGGCGAAGTTCGCGGGGACGCCGGAGATGGTGGCGGCCTACCTCCGGGCGGTGGCCGAGGAGGTCCGCGGCCTCCTCGCCTCGCTTGGCCTCCGGTCGCTGGACGAGGCGATCGGCCGGACCGACCTGCTCCGACAGCGGGAGGACGAGGGGCCCGCCGGGAGGGTGGACCTGTCGTCGCTGCTCGTGCGGCCGGTCGGGCAGAGGCGCTTCGTGGCGACGGTCCCGTTCCAGCGGCAGCGCGGCGAGCTGGGGGACCGGCTGTACGAGGAGGCCTGGCCGGCCGTGCGCGACGGAGGGACGATCCGGCTGGGCTACGAGATCGGGAACGGCGACCGCACGGTCGGCGCGCGGCTGGGCGCCGCGATCGGACGCGAGTTCGGCGAGGGCGAGCCGGGCGGGCGGGCCCACGTCACGTTCCGGGGGAGCGCCGGGCAGTCGTTCGGCGCCTTCCTGGCGGCCGGCGTGGAGCTCCGCCTGGCCGGCGAGGCCAACGACTACGTCGGCAAGGGGATGGGTGGTGGGCGCATCGTCATCGTCCCGCCGGAGGGCGATGCCGGGGACCCGTGGCTCGTGGGGAACACGGTGCTCTACGGGGCCACCGGCGGCGAGCTGTTCGTGGCCGGCCGGGCCGGCGAGCGGTTCGCGGTGAGGAACTCCGGCGCGACCACGGTGGTGGAGGGGGCCGGAGACCACTGCTGCGAGTACATGACCGGGGGAACCGTCGTGGTGCTGGGACCCGTGGGCCTGAACATGGGCGCGGG
>JACQTL010000299.1 GCA_016210805.1 Actinomycetota bacterium
GCCCCGCCCCAGCCGCCGGCCGCCCCGCCCCAGCCGCCACGTGGAAGCGCCACGTCCGGCGCGCCTGGTGTGGAGCCGGCCCCCGGGTCGCCTCAGATCTTCGTGCAGCAGCAGGACGACACCTGCGGCCCGACCAGCGTCCGCATGGTGATCAACCGGATCACGGGGCGCGACATCCCCGAAGATCGGGTCGCCGATCGGAGCCACCGGCTGCCGGGCGGATACAGGAACAACGGTGGACCGACGTGGAACCCGTGGGGGACGAACGCCCGCGCGATCAACGAGCAACTGGTACGGCTCGGGTTCGACTCGCGCCAGGGGGCGTTCACCACGGACCAGATCGTGCAGGCGATCAAGGACGGGAAGCAGGTGATCATCCTGCACAACAACCCAAGCGGCGGTGGGCACTTCCAGGTCGTCGCGGGGGTCGAGGACGCGCCGAACGGTCGTCACGTATTCACGCTGAACGATCCGTGGACCGGCAAGGCGTACCGTCGGAGCGAACTCTGGTTCGGACAGTGGGTCCGGAAGAACTGGACCACGATCGCCGGCCCGTCGGCGCAACCCTAGGGGAGTAGATGGACGTTCCCAGCGTGAAGACCGAGCGGATCGCCGAGGCTGCCTTGAACGAGTTCGCCCGTCTGGGTATGCCCTCCGAATCGAGTGTGTCGTTCCCGGTGCCCGTCCGAAGCGGCACGCAGCTCGAGGCCCACGTCTTCATCGCCGTCTCAAAGCCGACCCGAGAAGGCCACAACATGCAGCTGTTCCGCCCGACGACGCGGGTGCGGATCGACTGGCAGACCGAACGCGTGCTCGCGTTGCATCCACCGTTGGCGCTCGCGGACTACCAGCCGGCCGGGCTGCTGGTCCCGCTGGCATTCGCCGTGGAGCCCTCAGAGGAAGGCGACCTCCGCCTGTGGGAGGCCAGACATGACCTGAACCTCCTGCTGGATGAGGTGGGTCCGGTCTACGGACGAGGTCAGGATGAGCCGGGAGCGCGAGGACGGTGTCGCGACGCCTTCCGGCTGATGGTTCCCGAGGACACCCGTCCGCTCTACGAGGAGCTCAGCGCGCACTTCCTCCGGTGGCTCGAAGAAGGGACGCGACCGCCTTCGCCGGGCGTTCGGTGGCTCCCGACCCACTTCGTTCCGAACGCGGGGATGCCGGCATGGGCGACGCCGGATCCCGGTAGTCCCGTCGTCGCCAACCTCGATCCGGGACTGCCGGTGCAGGTCGTGGAGGAGGCGGGCGCGTGGGCACGGGTGATCGCCTCGAACGGCTGGACCGGCTGGGTCGACGGTCGCCTCCTGGTGCCGTGGTCCTGACCCTCGCGCGATCGCGAGAGCGGCCGGCTTGTCCAAGCGGTGGCGGAGGCGGACGGAGCATGATCCTGCCTTCGTGTCCTGGGTGGAGGGTGGGCGCCTCACGGCTGCACGATGTCCTGGCGGCCGTCACCTAGCCCGGGCCTCCGCCGGGATGCGAGGCCCCGACCGAGCGGCCGCCCACCACGACCTCGACCACGGGGTTGTGGCCGGGGCGGTACGGGACCTCCCGGACGTCCTCCACGTCGAGCAGGACCAGGTCGGCTCGCTTCCCCGGCTCCAGGGTGCCGAGCCGGTCGCCCTGGCCCAGGACGATCGCCGCGTTCGCCGTCGCCGCCACCAGGGCCTCGGCCGGGGTGAGCCCGTAGAGCGTGCAGGCCATGGCCAGGGCCTCTGGCATGGAGAGCACGGGTGAGGTCCCCGGGTTGAAGTCCGTGGCCAGGGCCACCGCGGCCCCGGAGTCGACCAGGTCCCGGGCGGGGGGCGCTCCGGCCCGGAGGGAGAACGTCGAGGCCGGCAGGAGCACGGCGACGGTGTCGGCCCGGGCGAGCGCCGCGACGCCGGCCGTCCCCGCGTGGTTGAGGTGGTCGGCGCTCCGCGCTCCCAGGGCCGCGGCGGCCTCCGCCGCCCCCGACGGACCGAGCTGGTCGGCGTGGCACCGCAGAGGGAGGCCGACCCGGTCCGCCGCGCCGGCCACGGCCCGGAGGTCCTCGACCGAGAACGCGATGTCCTCGACGTAGACGTCCACCGCGTCGGCCAGGCCCTCGGCCGCGGCGGCGGGGATCAGCTCCCGGCAGACGGTGTCCACCCAGTCCTCCCGGGTCCACCCGGGGGGGACGGCGTGGCAGGCCAGGAGGGTCACGGTGCAGGTCTGGACGGCCTCCTCGGCCAGTCTCCTGGCCAGGCGGCCCTGGCGGAGCTCCCCCTCCACGGAGAGGCCGTATCCGGTCTTCAGCTCCACCGCGGTGGTCCCGTGGGCCAGCATCTCGGCGAGGAGGGGCCGGCAGAAGGCCAGGACCTCGTCGTCGGAGGCGCCGGCGAGCATCCGGGCGCTCCGGTGGATGCCTCCCTCCCCGTGCTGGTCCCGGTACGTCCGTCCGAGGAGGCGGGCCTCCCACTCGTCGGCGCGCCAGCCCGCGAACGGGAGGTGCGTGTGGCAGTCGACGAATCCGGGGACCACGGCGGCCGCCCGCCGCCCCGCCCCGGCCCGCTCCGGCGACCCCTCCGGAAACCCCTCCGGCGGGCCCACGTAGGTAACGGCGCCGTCCTCCCAGGCCACGGCCCCGGGGCGGAGCGTCTCGGGCTCCCCCAGAGCCCGTCCGCGAGCCGGAAGGGGGCCCCGAGCGGTGACCAGGACGTCGGCCACGACGGCGCCGCTTCCTCCCCCCACGTCCGCCGCCCCGCCCACGGCCCAGAGTGAACCACGGCCATAGACTCCCGGTCATGAGGCTCCGGGGCCGCCGGGCGGGCGATCCGGCCTCCCGCCTGAGGGTCCGGGACATCCTCGGGATGCGGGAGATCCGGGTGGTCGTGCTGGTCACCTTCGTGATCATGCTCGGCTTCGGGATCCTCTCGCCGGTCCTCCCGCTCTACGCCCGGTCGTTCGGCGTGGGCTACGGCGCCGTGGGCGTGCTGGTGGCCTCCTTCGGGTTCACCCGGCTCCTGTTCGACCTGTTCGCCGGGACCTTCGTGGACCGCTACGGCGAGCGGGTCATGGCCACCACGGGCGCCGCCGTGGTGGGCCTGTCCTCCGCGCTGGCCGCGGTGGCTCCCAACTACACGCTGCTCGTGGTGTTCAGGGGGGCCGGAGGGGCGGGGTCGGCCGTGTTCTTCGCCGCCCTCACCTCGTACCTGTTCCGAGCCGTCCCGAAGGAGCGCATGGGCCGGGTGATGGGCGTGTACTACGGCACGTTCAACCTGGGGCTCATCGCCGGCCAGCCCCTCGGCGGGGTGGCCGCCTCGGTGTTCGGACTGGCCAGCCCGCTGTGGATCTACGCCGGGGCCTGCTTCCTCTCAGCCGCGCTCTACTTCCGGTCGATCCGGGACCCGGAGCGGGCGCCGGAGCCGGAGGGCGGCCCGCCCCGGCGGCGCGGGCTCCGCGCGCTCTCCTGGAACCGCGCCTTCGTCACGGTCCTCGTGGTGAACATGGCCTACGCGTGGATCGTGGCCGGGATCTTCTCGACCCTGATCCCGCTGTTCGCCCGGGAGGGCGTGGGCCTCTCCGAGCGGGGGGTGGGGCTGGCCCTTGCCGTGGCCACGGCGACAGAGTTCTTCGTGCTGTTCCCGGCCGGGGCGGCCACCGACCGCTACGGGCGGAAGGCCGTGCTGCTCCCGTCGCTCGTCCTCCTGGCCGCGACCGGTGGGCTGCTCGGGCTGGCCACCCCGGTGCTCGCCTTCTTCATCGGCCTCTCGGTGCTCGGGGTGGTGGCGGGGTACGCGGGCGTGCCGCCGTCGGTGATGCTGTCCGACGTCGCCGACCCGGCCACGTACGGGACCGCGATCGGGGCCTACCGGTTCGTGGCCGACCTCGGCTTCGTCCTGGGACCGCTCATCGCGGGAGCGGTCGCCTCGGGGCTCGGCTTCGGGGCCGCCTTCGCCGTGAGCGCGGTCCCATGCGTGGTCGCGGCGGGGATGCTCCTGTTCGTCCCCGAGACCCGCCGGTCGGCCGGCGCCGGCTCCCGGGGCTGATCCCGGAGCAGATCCACTCAGATCGTGTAGGCGGCGCCCGGCTTCCAGACCATCAGCACGACGATGGCGATCACGGCCAGGGCGAGAGCCATGCCCCCCATCTGGATCTGCCGGGCCAGAGCGCCCACCTCGGGGGGAGGAGCCGGCGGTCCTTCCTGGACGGGGGCCGCGCTCATCCCGTGGAGGAGCCCGCTCATCCTGGTCACCCGGGGGGTCATCCAGAAGATGGCGAAGAAGAAGGCCGCCATGTAGAGGCCGATCGAGACGATCAGCCACTCCGAGGCCCACAGGTCGTGGTCGCCGGTGAAGATCAGGGCCGCCCCCAACAGCGGAACGAGCACGGACAGGGGCGTGGCCACCCGCCGCTCGATCGTGTGGATCACCTCGACGGCGAACGCCCCGTGCATGGGCTGCTTGCGTCCCATCGCGGCGATGAGCCCGTACACGAACGACGGGCCGAACGCGACGATCGCGGCGAGGA
>JACQTL010000300.1 GCA_016210805.1 Actinomycetota bacterium
CGCTGGCACCCCCTGGCCGTGAGGTTCGTGCACGGCATCGTCCCGATCGCGTTCGCCTACGTGGTCGCCCACTACTTCTCGCTGCTCGCCATCGAGGGCCAGCTGGGCATCCGGGCGCTGTCCGACCCGTTCGCGGAGGGCTGGAACCTGCTCGGGACGGCGGGCTTCAGCCCGAACCAGGGGATCCTCACCGCGAACGCGATCTGGTACGTGCAGGTGGGGGCCATCGTGCTCGGGCACATCGGGGGGGTCACCCTGGCCCACGACCGGGCCATCGCGGCCTTCCCGTCCGATCGGGCCCTGCGCACCCAGTACGCTCTGCTCGTGGTCATGGTCATGTTCACGGTTGCCGGGCTCCTCATCCTCTCGGGGGCCTAGCGTGGACGCACCCCTGGTGCTGGCCCACGCGGGCGAGGAGGCCCTGGTCCTGCTCCCCGTCCTGGCGTTCCTCGCCATCTACATGATCCGGGTCCGCCGCCAGGCCCGCGAGCGGGAGGAGGCCGAGGCCCGGGCGTCCGCCGGAGGAGCCGGACACGGCCGGACGGCCGGGGCGACGGGGCGGCGGCCCTGCTCCTACTGCGGCACCGACCTGGAGGACGGCGACGAGCGGTGCCCCTCCTGCGGGTTCCGGGCCGATCCGGGAGCCGCCCGACCAGCCACCCGTGGGGCCGGGCCACTCCTTTTGGCCGTGGCCCTGGCCGCTGCGACGCTGACGGCCTGCTCCACGGGGCCGTCCCCCGATGAGGAGGGGCCCGTTCCCCGGGCGGTCGCCGAGGAGGCGGTGCTCGGGCTGTGCGAGGCGGCCGCCGTGCTCCCCGACGACCCGGCGGCCGCGGAGACGGCGTTCTTCGACCGCGCCCACGACGCGCTCCACGAGATCGCCGGGGCCGTCCAGGAGCTCGACCGCGCCGCGGCGGCCGAGCTGCTCACGGCCAAGGAGGCGGTGGAGGCCGGGTTCCGGGACGGCGAGGTCCTGCCCGGCGAGATCGAGCGGCTGATCGGGTCGACGGGCCGGGCGCTGGGGGCGCTGGGCCTGGAGGCCCCGG
Source organism: Actinomycetota bacterium (assembly GCA_016210805.1). Lineage (GTDB taxonomy): Bacteria > Actinomycetota > UBA4738 > UBA4738 > JACQTL01. Next base: position 1,047 of record JACQTL010000300.1, read on the forward strand.
CCTGTCCCGCGTGATCGGGGCCGGCACGAGATGATTACGGGGATGCCACCGATCGGGACCCGCCGGGCCCGCCCGCTGATCGCCGCCGCGCTGGCCGCTGCCCTCGTCGGCGCGGCGTGCTCGGGTGGTGGGACGGGCACGACGACCCCCACGGCCACCGGCCCGACCCTGACCGCGCTCGCCGCGAGCTACGAGGTCCTGGCCGGGGAGCCCAGCCGGGTCATCGTCGGCCTGCTGGTCGACGTGGGCCCGGACGACCGTCGGTTCGTGAGCTTCGGCACCGTCCGCATGCGGTTCTCGTTCCTGGGGACCCAGGAGGAGTCGCTCGACGAGCCGGAGCCGGGGGCGGAGGCCGAGGCGGCCTTCCTGGCCGTCCACGGCACCCCGGACACGGACCGGGCGCAGCCGATCCCCACCATGCCGTCGGAGGGAAGGGGGGTCTACGGGGCCGAGGGCGTTGTGTTCGACAGGGCGGGGTTCTGGGAGGTGGAGGTCACCGCGGACATCGAGGTGCTCGGGGAGCTCCGGGCCACCGCGGCGTTCGAGGTCACGGACGAGCCCATCTACCCGGCCCCCGGCCAGCCGGCCCCCCGGACCGAGAACCTGACCGTGGACTCCTCCGACGCCCCTCGCGCGGCGATCGACTCGCGGGCCGGCACCGGCGACGGCGAGATCCCCGACCCCGAGCTCCACGAGTGGACCATCGCCCGGGCCGTCGAGGAGGGGCGGCCGGCCCTGGTCGTGTTCTCGACGCCGGTGTTCTGCATCAGCCAGTTCTGCGGGCCGGTCACCGACCTGGTCCAGGAGCTGGCCGCCGAGTACGGCGACCGGGCCGCGTTCATCCACGTCGAGATCTGGCGCGACTTCCAGACCGAGACCGTGAACCGGGGCGCCGCCGAGTGGCTGCTCCGGGAGGGGAACCTCACGGAGCCCTGGCTCTTCCTGATCGGGGCCGACGGCAGGATCGTGGCCCGCTGGGACAACCTGTTCACCCGCGAGGAGGTCGAGCCCTACCTGCGGGACCTCTGACTATCCGGCCGGGACCAAGGCCTCCAGCTCGGCGAACACATCCCTGAGGACGTCCTCGGCGACCTCCCCGGTCCCTGCGACGAGCACCACCCCGTCGGGGCCGACCACGTAGAGCGTGGGGAAGCCCTGGATGCCCAGAGCTCTGGCCAGGATCCCGTCCTCGTCGTCTATCGCCGTCGTGAAGTCGAGGCCGTTCTCCTCGAGGAACTCACCGGCGTCTGGGCCCGGGCGGTCCCCGATCGAGGTGACCACGGTGATGACGGCCACGTCGGGATGGTCGGCGGCCACCCGGCCCAGCACGGGCAGCTCGGCCTGGCAGACCGGGCACCACGGGGCCCACACGGCCAGGACCGTGGGCCTCCCCTCGCGGTCCGCCCAGGACACGGTCCCCCCGCCGAGACCGGGAGCGATGAAGGCCGGCACGACCTCGCCCCTGGACAGGGGGACCTCCCTGGGCGGGCCGTCCGCGGTCACCGAGCCCCGGGCGGACGGGAGCACGCCCGTCGGTCCGCCTCCGCCGCCGGAGAAGGCGATCGCCGCCGCGGCCAGGCCGACGACCACGACCGCCGGCACGGCCCAGGACAGGATCCGCCGCCTCCGGGCGGTCCGGCGGGCGGCCTGCCTGGCCGCCTCTCGCCTCGACCCGGCTCCGCCGGTCCCGGCCCGTCGCTTCGCGGTCACGGTCATGGTTCCCATACCTCCTTCTCGGGCTCGCTCAGGTACAGGGCGTCGAGGCGGAGGGGACCCACCGGCCTAAAGGCCAGGAGCGCGGCACCGGCCAGGATGGCCCCGTCGCGGATGAGGTCCCACCAGGTGACCCCCTCGCCGGGGCCGCCCCCGCCGAAGCACCCGCCGTCGATGGAGAGCCCCCGGGCCCTGGCCTGGGCCATGCCCGCGATGAAGGCCGCGGTGAGCAGTGCGGTCAGCAGGGCGGAGGCCCTGAGGAACAGGCCAAGCAGCAGGAAGGCCCCGAGGGCGATCTCGACCCAGGGCAGGGCCGCGGCCACCGGTCTGACCAGGGCCTCCGGGAGCACGTCGTAGGAGTCGACGGCCAGGATCATGCCCTGGCGGTCGAACGCCTTGGACAGGCCGGCCGCCAGGTAGACGCCCCCCACCCCGGCCCGGGCGGCCAGGTGGATGCCCGACCACACGCGCCCGGCGGTCGGCGCGGAAGGGGCGGAGGCCGCCCGGGACGCCGTCGAGGATGCGTCGGTCATGGGGTCACCGTAGGGGTGCTCGATCGGCCCTCCCGAGGCCCAACGGCCCGGGGCCGGAGGGCCTACCGGGTCAGGTCCCGCCGGGAGAAGCGCCACACCGCGGCGGCCAGGGCGGCGCCGCCCAGGGCGGCCAGGACCGGGGCGTCCGTGGCCGCCCACCGTCCGGCGATCACCTCCGACGGACGGAAGTAGTGGAACGGGGAGGCGAACCGGAGCCACGAGGTCCCATCGATCAGGAGAGCCACGAAGTTCGCGAAGTACCAGCCCACCACGACGCCGACGGCCAGGGCCACTGCCCTGCTCCGGAGGCTCTCCCCCGCAGACACCAGGAGCGTGACCATGGCCAGGGCGGCGTAGAGGAGGAAGGACAGGGCGAAGGACCCGAGGATCGTGCCCAGCCCGATCTCGCCCATCCGCTCGACGGTGAGCCGGGCCACGAGGACGCCGACCAGCCCGCCGAGCTCGGCCACGGCCACCGCTACGGCCGCCGCCGCTCCCTTGGCCAGCAGGTAGGGCCGCCGGCCCACCGGGCGCCCCAGGACGAAGTCGATGCTCCCCCGCTCGACCTCCGCGGCCACCGCGCCGAGCGCCACGGCGTTGCCGGCACCGACCATCAGGGCCACGGCCAGGGGGTGGGTCAGGGCGGTGGCCATCCAGCCCTCCGGTTCCAGGAGGTTGGCCGTCCCCCCCAGGAACGCCTCGAACACCCTGGGGGGGTTGCCGAACAGCCGCACCGAGGCCTCGCCCAGGAACGCCGACGCGGCCAGGAGGACCAGGAAGTGGAACAGGGCCGCCGCCACGAACAGGACCAAGAGCGTCCGGCCGGCCTGGCGGAGAGACCACGCGAACACCCGCCGGTTCACGCTTCGCTCCGGTAGACCTCGAAGAACGCCTCGGACAGCCGCTCCGGCTCGACCAGGAGCTCGATCACGGGTAGGTCGGCCACGGCCCGGAGGAGGGCGCCCATGTCCCCCGAGTGCTCGAAGCGGAAGGTCGTCCCCGACGGGTCGGCCACGACGTCCTCCGCGCTCGGGAGATCTGGTGGCCCCCCGCCGGGGAGGGGTTCCCGGAGGACCAGCGTGCAGTGGCGGAGCCGTTCCCCGGTGAGGTGGCGGGTCGGCCCGGTCCGCACTATCCGCCCGGCCCTGATCACGGCCACCCGGTCGGTGGCCTCCTCGACCTCCGAGAGGACGTGGGACGACAGGAACACCGTGCCGCCGCCCCGGGCATGCTCGGCGACGAGCCCGACGAAGCGCTCCCGCATGAGCGGGTCGAGCCCCCCGGTGGGCTCGTCGGCGATCACCAGCCGGGGGCCGTGCTGGAAGGCCTGGACTATGCCGAGCTTCTGCTTCATGCCCCGGGAGTACCGGCGGACCTGGCGGTCCAGGTCGGAGCCGGTGAGCTCGAAGCGCTCGCAGAGCTCGGCGGCCCGAGCCGGGGGCCGGGGGTGGAGGGAGCCCAGGTAGTCGAGGCACTCCCGCCCGGTCAGGGAGGGCCAGAGGGCGAACTCGTCGGGCAGGTACCCCACCTCGGCCAGCGCTCCGGCGAGGTCGTGGGCCACGTCCCGGCCGAGGATCTCGATCCGGCCGGCGTCCGGCCCGACCAGGCCCATCACCGACCGGATCGTGGTGGTCTTCCCGGCCCCGTTGGGCCCCAGGAACCCGAAGACCTCGCCCTCCCCCACCGAGAGCGAGACCCCGTCCACGGCCGTGATCGGACCGTAGCTCTTGACCAGCCCCTCGATCCGGAGAGCCTCCCCCACTACGGCAGCGGTATGTTCGGCGGGTGACGCCACCCCTGGAAGAGGCCGAGGCTCGCCGGCGGTTCGCCTCGTCCCGCGTGGCCCGGCTGGGCACGGTCCGCCCGGACGGCTCGCCCCACCTCGTGCCCTTCGTGTTCGCCGTGGACGGGGACCGGATCTACTTCGCCGTGGACGACAAGCCCAAGCGCTCCGCGCGCCTCGCCCGGCTGGAGCACATCGCCGGGGAGCCGAGGGTCTCGGCCATCGTGGACCGCTACGAGGACGACTGGTCCGCTCTGTGGTGGGTGAGGGCCGACGGGGCGGCCCGCATCGTGGACGACCCCGCCGAGGCCGGGCGGGCCCTGGACCTCCTGGCCGGCCGGTACCTCGAGTACCGGGACCGGCGTCCCACGGGCCCCGTGGTGGCCGTCGACGTGGCCCGGTGGGCGTCCTGGTCGGCGAGCTGATCCCCGGCTAGCCATCTTCCTCCAAGAGGGCCAGCGACGCGGTGAACCCGTGCAGAAAGTTCCGTCCCCCGATCGGCCCGATCTCCCCGGCGCAGAAGAACCCGGCGAGGGGGAGCCCGTCGAACGCCCGGTAGACCATCGAGGCGTCGTGGTCGGGCGCGCCGAACAGCCGTGACCCCCGGCCGTTGCACGTGAACAGCAGGCCTCCGGCCGGCCGGCCCCTGCGGGCCTCCAGGTCGAGGAGGGCCCGGAGCTCCTCGTCGGCCGTGGCCGCGTCGCGGACGTGGAACCGGATCGTCTCCCCGACCTCCACCCGGTCGCCGACCACCAGGGCGCCGCTCTCCGGGTCGACCCCCATGACCCCCCGGACCAGGAAGTCGCCGGGGCCGAGCTCGGTCTTGTACTCGTCGATCACGCGCCCGACGTGGACGCCCTGCGAGATCAGCTCGCGGTCGGCCGGAGGGAGGCCGGCGAAGAGCTCCCGGAGCCGCTCCAGGGGCGGGCGGCCGCCCAGCTCGTGGACCACGTTCCCCTTGGCCCGGGTCACGGTGAAGCTATCCCCCACCGGGCGGCAGCCCTGCGAGACCAGGGTCCTGGCCCGGACGCCCGACAGCACGGCGCCGACCGCCCCCTCCCCGACCACCCCGTCGTCCAGGAACAGCCGGGTCCGGCCGGGTCCGGAGCCGCCGCTCGCCATCCCCCCCATGACCACCGCGCCCGGCGACAGGTGCCGCAGGAGGAGGTCCACCGGGAAGGTGAAGGGGTCGGCGATCAGGAGGTGGAGCCGATCGGGCGGCACGCCGTCGGGCCACAGGTAGCCGCCGAACAGCCCGCCTTCGCCGGTCCGGACGAACCGCATGTGGAAGGTCTCCACCGGCTGGGCGAGTGCGGCGAGCCAGACCGAGACGGCCGGCTCCCCCTCGACCTCCCGGTCGCCCCCCAGCACGGACTCGCCGACGCAGCCGATCAGGCGCCCCGGGCTCGCCGCCTCCCGGACCCCCTCGACCACCTCGGCGGCCCGGTCGGCGTGGTGGGGGGAGGCGAACACGACGGCCAGGCTGGCCGGCTCGCCCCCCAGGGCGTCCCGGGCCGCCATACCCGCCTCGACGGCGGCCTCCCGGGCCGCCGTCCCCGTGGACAGCGACGCACCGGCCTTCATCGATCCCACCCTATACCCGTCGAAGCCGGCCGGACCCGCGCGAGGCGGGGTTCACATCGGGGACGGCCACCCTGTACCGTTCGACCTCCGGCCCCGTGGCCAGGCGGGACCCGTCCGAGGGGAGAGGAGCCGTGTTCGGGATCGAGCGCACCGGCGAGGGGGCCTCGTTCCGCCTGCTCGGGGAGCTCGACATGGCCACCGTGGAGGAGTTCACCGAAGCGCTCCGGGACGACCTGGGAATGGGCGGGGAGGTGACCCTCCATCTGTCGGAGCTCTCGTTCGTGGACAGCTCGGGCCTCCGGGCCGTGATCCAGTGCGCCATGGAGCTCGAGGGCCGCGGCCGCCTGGTCCTGGCCGAGCCCACCCCCCAGGTCCGTCGCCTCTTCGACCTCGCCGGGATCCGGCGGCTCCCCGCCGTCGAGATCCGTCCCGACCCCGACGCCGGCTAGACCAGCGCGGCCAGGGTCTCCGGCGGGACCAGGCCGGACACGTCCCGGCCCCGGCGGACCCCCTCCCGGACCAGGCGGGAGGAGATCCGGGCCGGCTCCGGAGCGATCTCCAGCCGCTCGACCCTGTCCGCCCAGGGCCCGTTGGCCGGATCGTCCAGCACCCGGCGGACGGCGTCCTCCTCCCCCTCCCGGAGGGCGTAGCGGAGCACGGCCCGGGAGAACAGGCGGTCCAGGGCCTCCCGGGGATCCGGGTACCAGGACCGGTCGAACACCTGGAGGACCTTGTCCGAGCCGACCGCGAACGAGAGCTCAGCGCCGGGGAGGAGCTCGGAAGCGGCCTCGGCCTGGTCGGCGAGGAGCCCGTGCGAGGCCACGGCCAGCGCGAGCCCGGGGTGGCCGGCCACGAACCGGCCCACGACGTCCAGCCTGAGCTCCTCGGGGAGGAGGGGCGGGGAGGCGGATGGGTCCTTGGGCATCGTGCGCACCGCGTAGAGCAGCACCACCAGCTCGGCCCCGGCCCCCCGGGCGGCCTGGGCCAGGGCGACATGCCCCAGGTGCAGCGGGTCGAACGAGCCGGGGAGGAGCGCCGCGCGGCGCGGGTCGCCCAGCGGCCCGACGGGAACCAGCACCGGACGGCCCCCGCCCGCCGCCGCCCGAGCCTCGCGAAGGGCTGCCTCGTTCACCTGCCTAACATGGGCCGGTGGAGGACCCATGGGCAACCGTCGAGGCCCTGGCCGGAGACCGGACCTCCGGCGCCGCGGGGATCGCGGAGCGGGCGGCGCTGGCCCTGCCGGCGATCCCGAAGGACGAGCTCCCCGACGCGATCGAGGCGCTCCTCCGGGGCCATCCGGCCATGGCCCCCCTCTGGCGTCTGGCCACGGCGATGCTGGCCGGGCGGGACCGGGAGGCCCGGGCGGAGCGGTTCCTGGAGACCCTCCGCGACGGGGCCGAGGCGGCGAGGGCCCTGGCCGGCCGGCTCCCCGACTCGGTGGTCACGATCTCGTACTCCTCCACGGTGATCGAGGCCCTGCGGCTGCGCCGGCCAGGGCTCGTGGTCTGCCTGGCGTCGGGGGGCGAGGGCCGGCGGATGGCCGGGGAGGTCAGGGCGCACGCCCCCACGATCGTGGTGGACGACGACCGGGCCCTGGCCCGCCTGCCCGGGGAGGCCGTGGTAGTGGGGGCCGACGCGATCACCCCCACGGTGGTCGTCAACAAGGTCCGGACCCGCGAGCTCGTCGAGGCGGCCGAGGCCGCCGGGCTCCCCCGGTTCGCCGTGGCCGGGTCGGCCAAGCTCGTGGCCGAGGAGCTGCCCGGCGAGGACCGGCTCGAGGCCACCGCCCTGCACCGGTTCACCGGCATCGCCCTCCCGCAGGGGGTGGTGACCCCCAAAGAGGCCGGGGAGCTCGCCTCCCGGGCGGCCCTGCACCCCGCGCTCCGCCTCCTGATCCCCCGGCTCTGATCGCCCGCGCCGGCCCCGTATCGCGGCCGGCCCGTAGGATGGGGCCATGTCGATCGAGCCCACGGACCCCGAGCGGGAGGCCCCGGCCGAGGAGCGGGCCCCAGTCGTCGAGCACTGCTACCGCCACCCGTCCGTGGAGACCGGGGTCCACTGCACGCGGTGCGGCCGCCCGATCTGCCCGGACTGCATGATCCCCGCGGCGGTGGGCTACCAGTGCCCCGAGTGCGTGGGGCGGGCCCGCAGGGAGTTCCGGATGGGGCCTCGCCGGCGGATGCGCTCGCTGGCCGCCACCTCGGTGACCACCTGGCTCCTGGCCGCCATCGGCGTGATGTTCCTGCTGGAGCTCGTGGTGTCGGGGGGGTCGCTGAACGTCTCCGGCCAGGCGGCGTTCGACCTCGGGGCCTCGTTCCCCCCGGCCATCGCGGCGGGCCAGTGGTGGCGGGTGTTCACGGCGATGTTCCTCCACGCCGGCCTGATCCACCTCTTCTTCAACTCGTACGTGCTCTGGCAGTTCGGCATGTTCGTGGAGAACGCGCTGGGCCGGGTCCGCATGCTGGGCGCCTACCTGGTCAGCGGGTTCCTGGGCGGGGCGGCCTCGTACGCGTTCGGGCGCGTGGGAGCGATCGGGGTCGGCGCCTCTGGAGCCATCTTCGGGCTGCTCGGGGTGTTCGTGGTCTACAACTACCGCCGCCGGGCGAACCCGAGCGCCCGGGCGCTCCTCCAGCAGGTCTCGTTCTGGATCCTGCTCAACGCGCTCCTCCCCCTGTTCCTCCCGGCGATCGACTGGCGAGCCCACCTGGGCGGCTTCGTGGCCGGGCTGGCCGTTGGGTTCACCGCCGAGGGGTTCGGTCCCCGCCGGTACCACCGGGCCGTGGCGGTGCTGGGGTTCGTGGGGGTGGCGGCGATCGGCGTCGGCCTGGTCCTGTGGCGGACCGCCGACCTGCGCTCGTCCCTCGGCCCGCTCCTCGGCTAGCAAGACGGGTTCGCGGAGTGGACGGGGGGATGAGGATCAGGGCGGGGCGGCGCACGGTCGAGGTCGGGAACGCCGGCAAGGTGTTCTTCCCGGACGGGGGGATCACGAAGGGCGAGCTGGTCGAGTACTACGCCCGGATCGCGCCGCGGATGGTCCCCCTGGTCCGGGACCGGCCCCTGGCCATGAAGCGCTACCCGAACGGGACCCTGGGGAAGAGCTTCTTCCAGAAGGACGCGAGCGCGCACTTCCCGCCTTGGATCCGCACCGCGGAGGTCCCCAAGAGGGGCGGCTCCAACGACCAGGTGCTGGCGAACGACGGGGCGACCCTGGTGTACCTGGCCGGGCAGGGGATGATCGAGCCCCACGTGTTCCCGTCCCGGGTCGACCGCCTGCGGTTCCCCGACCGGCTGATCTTCGACATGGACCCCCCGGACGGATTCGAGCTGGCCCGCCGGGGAGCCGGGGTGACCCGGGAGGTGCTGGAGGAGCTCGGCCTTGTGTCGTTCCTGATGACCACGGGCTCGCGGGGCCTCCACGTCGTGGTGCCCCTGAAGCGCGAGGACGACTTCGACTCGGTTGGGGACTTCAGCCGGCGGGTGGCCGAGGTCGTGGTGAGCCGGGACCCGGGGAGGTTCACGATCGAGGCGCGGAAGATCGAGCGCCGAGGACGGATGCTGGTGGACTTCTGGCGGAACGCGTACGCGCAACACGCCATCGCGCCCTACGGGGTGCGGGCCCGGCCCGGCGCGCCGGTGGCCACCCCGATCGGATGGGACGAGCTCGACGACCGCGCGCTCCGCGCGGACCGCTACACGATCCGGGACGTCGAGGCGAAGCTGGATCGCGACGGCGACCCCTGGAAGGGCATGACCCGCCGGGCCCGCTCGCTGGAAGTCCCGAAGCGGAGGCTGGCCAGGCTCGAGGGGAACGGCTAGGGCCGTTCCTCCACTGAGTCCACGATCCCGGACCAGTAGGCCGTCCAGCTCCCGGGGAACATGGCCGGGTCGGCCTCCGCGGCCAGCGTCCCCACCTCCACGTCGCGTTCGCCCAGGACGATCGCGGTCCCAGGGTCGAAGACGATCTCGTGGCGCACGCCGTTCCACGTTACGCCCACGCCGGTCCCAGGGCGGCCCAGCTCGTCCACGGTGTCACCCACGAGCTCGACCGAGGGGATCGTGGCGGCGACGCGGTAGAGGGCCGCCCGGGCCTCGGGCGTGTCCGCGATCTGCAGCAGGTCGCCGATCGCGAGGAACATCGCGACGTCCCCGGGCAGGTCCGAGGGCTCCGCCCGGGCCTCCAGGAACGCCCGGACCTCGTCGTCGGACCTGGCGATCAGCTCGCGCAGCCCCTCGTAGGGCAGCCCTCCCGGACCGAAGGTCTCCTCGGACCTCTCGCCGTCGACCGTCTCGATCACGCGCCCGGAGCCGTCCGGGCCGACCCACGCCTCGCGCTCGACGTCCCGGAGCACGCACCCGCCGGCGCCGCATCGCGGCAGCCGCCCGACGGTCCTCGTGTAGAGGTACTCGCCGGCTGCGGGCGCCTCCCACCCCACCGGGGAGGAGGCGGCGGCTTCCGCCGCCTGCAGGAGGGCCGCCTGGGCGGAGGCCTCGGGCGCGGATCCGCGGGGCAGCACGGCGGGGAGGACGAGGGCGATGACCAGGGCGGCGGCCACGGAGGCCCCCACCGCCCACCTCCGGCGGGGGGAGCCCGCGGTACGCGGGGCCCCCCTACGGGCATCCGCGACCGCCTCCATCAGCGCGCGGCGGGCGGCGGCGGCGGCGCGCGGATCGGCCGCCTCCACGTCCGGTCTCGAACGCTCGATCACATCGATCTCATCCACCGCTGCTCCCACCTTCCGCTCGAGGAACGTTCTCGTCGGTCAGGTATTGCCCGGGGTCGCCTATCAGTTCTCGGACCATCCTCCTCGCCCGGTGGAGACGGGAGCGCACTGTGCCCACCGGCACTCCCAGGGCCCGGGCCACCTCCTCGTAGGAGAGCTGCTCCCAGGCGAACAGCAGCAGCGTGTCCCGGTCGCGAGGACGCAGCGAGGCCAGGGCCAGGGCGATCCGGGGCCCGAGAGCGTCGGCGTCGGCGCGCGCGTCGGCGAGCTCGCTCTGGTCGGAGAGCACGGGGTCCACTCCCGTCCGGGCGTATGCGATCAACCGCCGGCGTTCCCGTCGATGGTGGTGGCGGAGGACGTTCGTGGCGATGCCGTGGAGCCATGGACGGGCGTCCGGGTACCGAACGTCGTAGCGGCCCCTCGACCGGAACGCCTCGACGAACGTCTCGGCGGCCAGGTCGTCCGCGAGCTGGCGACCCACACGCCTGGCCAGGGACCGGTGGATGGCCGCGACGTGGCGGTCGAAGA
>JACQTL010000298.1 GCA_016210805.1 Actinomycetota bacterium
GCCCAGGGGCGTGGAGGGGCCCATGCGGGGCGGCGACGTGGCCGAGGGGGTCGTGGTCGGGGCGTTCAGCCTGTCCGCCGTCTTCCTCCGGCCCTGGGCCGGGGCCCTGGGGGACCGGCGGGGGAGGAGGCTCCTGATCGTCCTGGGGGCCGCCCTGTTCGCGGCGTCGGTGGCCGCCTACCCGCTGGCCGGCTCGCCGGCGGCCCTGGCCGGGCTCCGCCTGGGCACCGGGGCCGGGGAGGCCCTCTTCTTCGTCGGCGCGTTCGCGGCCGTCACCGACCTGGCCCCGCCGGACCGCCGGGGGGAGGCCATGAGCTACTTCACCCTCTCGCTGTACGCGGGGATCGGGATCGGTCCCCTGATCGGCGAGGTGGCCATCGACCGGATCGGGTTCTCGGGGGCCTGGGCCGTGGCGGCGCTCGCCGCCGGGGTGGCCCTCGTGATGGGGACCAGGATGCCCGACACCAGGCCCGCTCCCGAGGCCGTGCCGGCCGCTCCCGTGCGCCACCGCCTGGTGAACCGGGCCGGCCTCCTCCCCGGGCTGGTCATGCTGACCAGCATCTGGGGGATGGCCGGGTTCCTGGCCTTCGTCCCGCTCTACTCGCTCGACGTCGGGATGAGCGGGTCCCGGATCGTGCTCGCGCTGTTCGCCGGGATCGTGGTCGCCGTCCGGAGCGTGGGGGCCCGGCTGCCCGACCGGCTGGGCGTGGGGCGGACCACCCGCCTGGCCCTCGGAGCTTCGGTGATCGGGCTGGCCGTGGTCGGCCTGTGGCGCGAGCCGGCCGGGCTCCTGGCCGGCACCGCGGTGTTCGCCGTGGGGATCGCCCTGTTCACGCCGGCGCTGATGGCCCTGGCCGTGGCGGGGGTGCCCCCCTCGGAGCGCGGCGCGGTGATCGGGACCACGTCGGCGTTCCTGGACCTGGCCTTCGGGCTGGGCCCGGCCACCCTGGGGTTCGTGGCCGCGGGCGTGGGCCGCCCGGGGACGTTCCTGGCGGGATCCGCGGTGGCCCTCGGCGGGCTCGTGCTGGTCGTGGCCACCCGGCTGGGCCGTCGGGCCGGAGGCTAGCCGGACCCGGAGTCGGCCGGTCGCCGGAGTCGGCCGGTCGCCCGGTCCTCCCCGGAGGACCCCTCCTCCCGCCCGAACCGGGCCCTGAGCTCGGCGCCCGTCTCCTCGAACGTGGCCCGGACCGCGTCGCCCAGCTTCCTCCCGGCCAGCCGGAGGCTCTCCTTGGCCTCCGGGTCCCTGAGGGTCTCGCCGACGCTCGTGAACGCGCGGTCGAGCCGGGCGACCACGTCCTGCACGGCGTCCCCGGTCCTCCGGCCCGCCTCCTCCGTGCCCCGCCGGCCGTCCTCGGCCGCGGCCTCCTCCGCCGGGCCGCCCTCCGACCCGAGGCGCCGGTGGTGCTCCCTCAGGCGCCGGCCCAGCTCGGCGAACCGCTCGGCCACCTCGTCCCAGGCTCTCCTGGTCTCCTCGAACTTCGGTCCCTTCTCCTCCGCCATCGGCCGCTCCTTCCGCTCGGGCCCCCTCCGGCTCCCTCTCGAGTCTGGGACATCCGGGCGGGGAACGCGCGCCGGCGGGCGAGCCGGGTGGCGGCGATCCCGTCGCCCGGCACGCTGAGACGGGGGGCTGGCGAGGCCGGCGGTACGGCGGCTAGGCTTCTCCCCGATGGCGGAGGAGCGCGAGGCCCGCATCACGGTCACCGAGGACGGCCCGTACCGGGTCTCGGGACGGCCGCCCGTGGTCCCCGGGCGGATCCAGCGCAGCGAGTACGGCGAGTCGATGGACTGGGAGACCGGCGAGCCGATCCCCACCGGGAAGCAGTTCCTGCTGTGCCGGTGCGGCCGGTCGAAGACCAAGCCGTTCTGCGACGACTCCCACCTGGAGGGGTTCGACGGGACCGAGACGGCCGACCGGAGGCCCACCGCGGAGCGCCGCCACGCCTTCGAGGGCGGCAGCCTGACCCTCACCGACGACCGCCCCCTCTGCGCGCACGCGGCGTTCTGCGAGCGCGTGGACAACAACGCCTGGAACATGGTCCGCCACGGCACCGACGAGGAGCGGGCCGAGGTGGAGGGCATCGTGGCCCGGTGCCCCTCGGGCCGGCTGGAGCTGTGGCGGGAGGGCGAGCGCGTGGAGCCCGACTACGAGCCCTCCGTCGTGGTCCAGCGCAACGGCCCCTACTGGGTCAGGGGCCGGATCCCGGTGGAGTCGGCCGACGGCACCGCGTGGGAGGTCAGGAACCGGGTGGCCCTGTGCCGGTGCGGGCAGTCCCGGAACAAGCCGTTCTGCGACGGCACGCACCGGGAGATCGGGTTCCGGGGCTAGCTCCGGGAGGGCTCCCGCCCGGCCCGGAACCGGACCACGTCCCCGACCTCCCGGTCCACGGCCTGCCGGGCCCGATCCGGCACCGGCTCGAACAGGCGGAGGGACGCGGCCGGGTCCTTCCCGCGGGCCGTGGACCAGGTCCCGACGACCCTCCCGTCGAGCAGCACCGCGGGCCTGATGATCCCGCCGCCTGGGAAGATCTCCCGCTCGTGCTCCGCCGGTAGCGCCCACGACCGGCTCTTCCAGCCCAGCAGGTAGGAGTCGAACTCCGGGACCAGCCGCACGGCGCCCCGGCGGAGCGCCTGGGTCGAGCCCCCCAGGGTCCAGAGCCTCCGTCCGCCGGCGTCGACCTCGGTCAGCCGGCGCCCCACCGCCTCCCAGGCTCTCCGGGCGTCGCTCACCCTGAGGCCCGACCAGGCGGCGAGGTCCTCCGGGGCGGCCGGGGCATGGGACCGCAGGTACCGGATGGCCAGCTCGGCCGGTGCCAGAAGATCCGGCGGCCCGGGATCCGGGGCCAGCCAGTCGCGGACCAGGACGAAGGTGGGGGCTCCGGCCCGGCGGGGCCCCTGGCAGACGATCCCCCGCAGGGCGGCCAGCCTGAGCAGGTGCGGACGGCCCTGTCCCTCCACCCGGATCCCGTGGCCGGCCAGGCGGTCCACGATCTCGCCGGCGGAGCGCGGGCCCTCGGCCGCGAGCATGCGCTCCATCAGCTCCACGGCCCGCTCGGCCCGCTCGGCCGGCAGGCCCTCCTCGGCCAGCAGGCGGTACGCCCCGGCCAGCTGCCGCTCGGCCGTGAGGGGGAGGAGCCACGGGAAGTCCTCGGCGGTGATCAGGTGGAGGGTTCCCCGCATGGCCCAGGTCCGGACGATGGACCGCTCCTCGAGGAGGGCCCGGTCGACGTCTTCCGCGGTCAGCCCCGCCGACCGCGCCCTGATGGCCAGGGACGGGGCCGCCGGGACCTGGGCCTGGAGCCCGACCAGGAGCCTCACGACGTCGCCGGGCGACCTCCGCTCCCGGGCATCGAGCAGGTTGGCGCGATGCCGGAGCAGCCGGACCCGCCCCTCGTCCATCATCTCCGTCGGCACCTCCTCCCCAATTCCACCATGAGGGGCCGGGGCGGTGGTCGGGTGTGGCGGACGCCCGGTACCGCGGGTTTAGCAGGGCGAGCGATGGGAACAGACCAAGCGCTCGAGTCGGCTGTCTCGTCGTGGAGCCCGCGGCCATCGACGCATCCTGGGTAGTTGCAGACGCTCGCCCGGCCCCCTGGACGGGGGCCTCCTCGGCGTGCGCTCCGGCCCGTCCCCGGCCCGTCACGCACCAACCGTCCGCTCATGTCCGGATGGTCGTGAAGCTCCACCCGAGCACCGGTCCGGCACTACCGTCCGCGCTCCCGGCCCGGCCAGGGCGGGGGCCGTTCCGCGCGAGGGGGAGGCCGTCACGAGGTGACGTCCTGCCCAGGGAGGGGGTGAACGTCGGATGCCCGCACGCAAGGTACTCGCCCTGCTCGGCGCCGCGATCGCGGTGCTGGGGGCGCAGCTCACCGGGGGCGCGTCGGCGATCGAGGGTATCGGGGTACCGGCCCAGGTCGTCGACTTCACGCCGGAGGCCACGAGGATCGCGTCCTACCCGGTGACCGACTTCGGCTCGACCGGCTCGTCCGCCGACGACCGCCAGGGCACCACGCAGTGGCGGGTCGTGCTGGGCACCGGGAACTGCTGTGAGAACCACCTCGGCATGTCGAGCGACGGGCGCCTGTTCGACATCGGGGGCAGCTTCATCAATTACACGGACGACCGTGGCCTCACCTGGAAGCGGGTCCGGCCCCAGACCCCGCTGATCAACGGCGAGGGCTCCATGGTCATGGCGCCGGGCGGCGACGTCCTGGGGATCGAGTGGGACGCGTACACGGGCGACCACCTGCTGGCCTACAAGTACAACGCGGCGAGCAAGCAGTGGTTCTACATGGACAACCCGCTCCACCACCCCGTGTACGACCGGCCCTGGATCAGCGTCGTCCCCGGCCCGTTCGCCATCGGGCTGGGCGCGGACACGGTGCCCTACATCGCGTTCGTGCAGGGCGGCACCGGCCTCAAGGACCCCATGTTCATGAGCACCGACGGGCTGTTCTACGAGGAGGTCTCCAGCCTCGTCGTGGACGGCCAGATCGACACGGCCGTGACCTCGTGGTTCCCGATCCAGGCGGACGCCTCGTTCGACTGGATCCAGCCGATCAAGCGGAGCCCGGTCACGCCGCTCGGGGCCGGACGGGCCCTGGCCAACGGCGGCTGGCTGCTCGACCCGGAGGACCGTCACTGGGACGCCTGGCGGCTCCCCAACAACACGGTCCCCCCCACGTTCGTCCAGATCGACTCGGTGGGGCGGATCCACCACGTCCGCACGGTGGGCGGAGGGTTCGAGTACCGGATCTCCACCGACCAGGGCCGGACCTGGAACACCACGATGGTCCCCTTCGCGATCGACATCGGCCAGACCGACTTCCACGCGAACGCGTCGATCGGGATCGCCGCGCTGGCCAGCCGGATCAGCAACCAGGACTGGGCCTACAAGTTCGACATCTCCGGCGACACCGCCCGCCTCGTCCGCCGGTACAGGGTGGGGCTCGGTGACGCGCAGGCCGCCCCGGGGGTCGGCCAGCTCACCGCCCCGAGGTTCGACTTCGAGACGGTGGCCGTCTTCCCGGACGGGAGGATCGCGGTCTCGTTCCTGGACTCCACGACGCTCTGGCACCCGCCGGGAACCGGCACGCTGGGCCGGCTGACCCCGGTCATGGCCATCGAGCTCGACACGAGCCTCGACACCGCCCTGGCCGACCTCTCGGTCACGGGCCAGGCCTCGCCGGATCCCGTCGTGGTCGGCGACCCGCTGACCTACGCGTTCGACGTCGCGAACGCCGGGCCCGAGGCCGCCGGAGCGGTCACGCTCACCGCGTCGCTGCCCGAGGGCGCGCGCCTCGAGTCGGCCGCCGCCGGGTGCGCGGTCTCGGGCAGCACCGCAACCTGCGACCTGGGGACGCTCGAGGCCGGGGCCAGTGCCTTGGTCGAGCTCGTGGTGACGCCCCAGGAGCCGGGGGAGCTGACGAGCTCCGCGACGGTCGCCTCGGACGCGCAGGACCCCGACCCGTCGGACGACTCGGTGACCGTGACGGCCGCGGCCGTGTGCACGATCACGGGGACCGAGGGCCCCGACACCCTGAAGGGGACCGCGGGCCGCGACGTGATCTGCGGCCTCGGTGGCGATGACACGCTCCAGGGCCTGGGCGGGGACGACCTGCTGATCGGCGGCGACGGCGACGACACGATCCTGGGCAACGGCGGTGACGACGTCCTCCGGGGCGGCCCGGGCGACGACGACCTGAAGGGAGGAGACGGCGACGACACGCTGGAGGGCGGTCCGGGGTTCGACGCCCTGAACGGGGGCCCGGGGACCGACGCCTGTTCGGTCGACGAGGACGGAGGAACGACGAAGGAGTGTGAGAGCTGATGGGCCCGCGCAGCATGCGTAACCGGTTCCTCGTCCTCGGCCTGGTCCTCCTGGGCTTGGCCGCGCCGCCGGCCGCGGCGACCGGCACCCTGGCCCTGGACGGCTGGCGATCCAAGGTGGACCCCCGGGTCCTGGCCGCGGCCGAGGCCGGACCGACCGAGTTCTTCGTGTACCTGAAGGAGAAGGCCGACGTGAGCGCGGCGGACGCGCTCCCGACCAAGGAGCAGAAGGGCCGCCTCGTCTACGACCGGCTCCGGGAGGTGGCCGCGAGCTCCCAGGCCCCGCTCCTCGCCCAGCTCGAGCTGCTGGGGGTCGAGCACCGGTCGTTCTGGATCGTGAACACGATCCTCGTCCGGGGGGACCTGTCGGTCCTCCAGGCCATGGCCCAGAACCCCGCCGTGGCGAGCGTGTTCGGCGTGGGCCGGGGCGGGCTGGACACCCCCGTACCGGGCGACGCCGACGGCGTCGCCGCCCCCACCGTGGTCACCGCGGGCGTCGAGCCGGGGGTCAGCCGCGTCGGAGCCCCGCAGGCCTGGTCCCTGGGCTTCCGGGGGCAGGGCGTGGTGGTGGCCAGCGCGGACACCGGCGTCCAGTGGGACCATCCCGCGCTCAAGGGCAAGTACGTGGGGTGGGACGCGGCGACCCAGACCGTGAGCCACGACTACGCCTGGCACGACGGGAACCGCGGCGCGCCGACGTGTCCGAACGTGGCCACGTCGCCGTGCGACGACAACTCCCACGGGACCCACACGGTCGGCACGATGGTGGGCGACGACGGCGCCGCGAACCAGATCGGCATGGCCCCCGAGGCCAGGTGGATCGCGTGCAAGAACATGACAGAGGGGTTCGGCGTCGTGCCGACCTACCTCGACTGCATGGAGTGGATCCTGGCCCCGACCCGGATCGACGGGACCGGCGCCGACCCGACCAAGGCCCCGGACATCGTGAACAACTCCTGGGGATGCGTCGAGGTGTGCGCCCCGCCCCTCCTCAAGGAGCCGATCGACCGGAGCCGGGCCGCCGGCATCGTCTACGTGGTCTCGGCCGGGAACGACCATGTCGTGGCGGGGTGCAGCGAGATCGCGTTCCCTCTGTCGGTCTACCGGTCGGCGTTCACGGTCGGAGCGACGAACACCGTGAACGACACGATCGCCAGCTTCAGCAGCCGCGGACCGGTGGTGGACAACCCGATCGAGGGAGTGGCCTACCGAAAGCCCGACATCTCGGCGCCGGGGGTGGGCACCCGGTCGAGCGTCCCGAACAACACCTACGGGTCGAAGAGCGGGACGAGCATGGCCGGCCCCCACGTCGTGGGGGTCGTGGCCCTGATCCTGTCCGCCCGGCCCGACCTGGCCGGCGACGTGGACGCGGTGGAGACGATCGTCGAGTCGACGGCCGTGCCCCGTCCGCCGGGATCCCAGACGGTGCAGTGCGGCGGGGACACGCCGACCTCCGTGCCCAACAACATCTACGGGTTCGGTCGGGTCGACGCGCTGAAGGCCGTCCAGGCGGCGCTCGCCTTCGGCGTGCCGGTCGCGGCGGACGACTTCGCCGAGACCGACGAGGAGGTGGCCGTCTCGATCGACGTCCTGGCCAACGACGCCGACCCCGACGGCGACCCGGTGGCGATCGCAGGCGCCGGACCGGCGGCCAACGGGACCGTCACGGTCTCGGGCGATGCGATCGAGTACGCCCCGGCGCTCGACTTCGCCGGGACCGACTCGTTCTCGTACACGATCGAGGACCCCGACGGGAACACGGCCTCGGCCACGGTCACCGTCACGGTGAACGACTGCCCGGACGTCGACGACTCGCACGAGAGCGTCGCATACCGGACCGGCTGGGACACGCGCTCGGACCCCGGCGCGACCGGCGGTTCCTACCACCGGCGGGGCGGCTCGAGCCAGGAGTCTCAGCGCGGCACCGTCGAGCTCCGGTTCACCGGGACCGGGGTGACCTACCACTACGCGATGTCGGAGATGGGAGGCGCGGCCAACGTCTACATCGACGACGTGCTGGTGGACACGGTCTCGTACGGCGACAACCGGCGGGGTGCCGAGAGCGTGACCTTCGGCCACGTCCGGGCGTACGGCGGCCTGGACGACGGGGAGCACGTCCTGCGGATCGAGCGCCTCTTCGGCGTCGTCTACGTGGACGGGTTCGGGTTCAGCTGCGAGGGCGGTCCGGCGTAGCCGGGCCGCCGGGGAGCGCCCGTCACCGGCTCCGGGGCGTCGGTGGCGGGCGCGGTTCCCCCCAGGTGGGCCGGGAGCCACCACCGGTCGTCGGCGTCCCGGGGCTGCTGGGGATACTCCCTCACGCTGGTGTCGTAGAGGTCCCTGATCCGGCCCATCATCCGCTCGGTGAGGCCGGCCAGGTCGTCCCCCGGCTCCCAGGCGATCGGCGACCCGACGCGCACGTCCACGGCCACGCCCCTGGGGAGCCGGGGCCGCCGGCCCCGGGGGAGGATCCGCTGGCTTCCCCACACCACGGCGGGAAGGATCGGCGCGCCGGTGGCCATGGCCATCCGCGCGGCCCCCGTCTTGGCCGAGCCGGGGACGAGCGAGCCGTTCAGGCGGGCCTCGGGGTGGATGCCCACGACCTCTCCCCGCTCCAGGGCCCGGATCGCCTCGCGGAGGGCGGCCGCCGGGTCGCCCCGGCGGTCTACCGGGATGTGTCTCATGGCCCGGAGCAGCGGGCCCCCCAGGCGGTGGTCGAAGGCCTCCTTGAGGGCCATGAACCGGACCCGGCGACCCCGGGGCCGGGCCGCGAGGCCCAGGAACACGAAGTCCAGGTACCCGACGTGGTTCGCGGCCAGGATGGCCGGGCCGCGGGTCGGTATGTGGTGCTCGCCCGTGACCCGCACGTCCCAGGAGAACGCCCGGAAGGCGGTCAGGGCGGCGGCGGTCGCGGCAGCGTAGACGGGCTCCGCCCGGCCGGGCCGGGCCCCCCGCCAGCCGACGGCGGGACCGGCCCGCTCCATCGCCGGGCGCACGCTCATCGGGCCGCCCCGACCGGGGAGGCCGCGCGCTTCTCCTCGTACCTGGCCGCCGTGGCGTCGAGCATTGCGAGGAACGTCATCACCTCATCCCGGGCCTGCTTCGCCTCCTCCGAGAGCCCGGTGAGCCGGTCGAGCTTCCAGTGCTTGAACAGCACGGGGAGCACCACGAGGTCGTGGTGGACCCTGAGGTCGTAGATGCCCGCCTTGGCGATCTCGATGGCCTTGCGGCGGAACTCCGGGATCTCGAACCCGGGCATCGCGAACCCGACGACCTGGCGCTGGATGGCCAGGACCATCGCCGAGGGGTCCAGCTCCAGGGCGGCCTTGCCGAGCTCCCGGTAGAACACGTAGTGGAGGTTCTCGTCGGTGGCGATGCGCGAGGTCAGCCTCTGGATCAGCGGGTCCCCGGTGAACGCCCCGGTGTTGCGGTGGGCGATCCTCGTGGCGAGCTCCTGGAGCGTCGTGTAGACGATCCCGTCGAGCGGGCCCTGCAGGAAGCCGCCCTCTCCGGCGGGGTAGTACCCCCGGCTGACCTGGTCCATCCGGCCCCGCTCCAGGGCGACGGGGTCGACGCCGCGGGTGACGGTGAGGTAGTCCCGGAGCACGATCGAGTGACGGCCCTCCTCGGCCGTCCACCTGCGGACCCACTCGCCCCACGCGCCGTCCCGGCCGAAGGTCTCCCAGATGGCCAGGTGGTAGTAGGGGAGGTTGTCCTCGGTGAGGAGGTTCACCTCCAAGGCGGTGCGCGAGATCGGGCCGAGCCCGCTGTCGGAGACCTCCCAGGGCTCGTCCACGTAGCTCCGTCCCACCTCGTACGGCACGTACTCGTGGGGGAACCACTCGGTGGCGGCGCCCAGGTGGCGGTCGAGGCCGGCGCGGACCGCCGGCTCCAGCTCACGCAGGAGGTCTTCGGGGGACGGCCGGTGGTGGGGGGAGGTGGCCATGGGACGCTCCTTCGCTCCGTGGTCGAGCGACCAAGCCGTCCCGCGCGGTGCCCGCGAAAAGACCTACGGTCGCGTAACTTACGCTTCCGTAGGTTACGCTCGCGTAGTAGCCTGTGTCAACCATGGCGGGCCGGCGGTCCCAACCGAAGATGTCCGGGACCGCCCGGCGGGCCCAGCTGGTGGAGGTCGGTCGGTCCGTGTTCGCCGACCGGGGCTTCGACGCGGCCACGATCGAGGAGATCGCCGAGCGGGCCGGCGTCTCCAAGCCCATCGTCTACGAGCACTTCGGGGGCAAGGAGGGCCTGTACGCCGTCGTGGTGGACCGGGAGATCCAGCACATCGTCGGCAGGACCCTCGAGGTGATAGCCGAGGGGCCGCCCCGCGAGCGGCTCGAGCGGGCCGCGCTCGAGTTCCTCCGGTACGCCGAGGAGAACCCCGCGGGGTTCGCCGTCCTGTCCAGGGACACTCCGGGCGGGCTTCCCACGCTCCTCACCGACGTGGCCGCGCGGGTCGGGGAGATCTTCACGAGCGAGTTCCGGCGGGCCGGCTTCGACGCCAGGGCGGCGCCGATCTACGCGCACGCCCTGGTGGGGATGGTCACCTTCGTCGGCCAGTGGTGGACCAAGACCCGGCAGCCGCCGATCGAGGAGGTCGCGGCCCACATAGTGGGGCTCGCGTGGATGGGTCTGCGCCACCTGCCCAGGAGCCCGACGCTCGCCACGGCCCCGCGAGGCGGCGCGGGCGCGGGCCCGGCACCGGGCTAGAGGCTCCTGGCTCAGCGCTCGTCGGCGGCCCGGGCGGGGAAGGCGACCTCCACCGGGGGCGGGGGGTCGGCCAGCCAGTCCATGTCGTCGGAACCGGACGCCCGCTGCTCCCGCCGCTGGTTCCGGGCCCGGCGGCGCTCGTCGCGGGCCGCGGCCTTGCGGGCCTGCACATCCCGGCGCTTGCGTTTCCCGTAGGTGTCAGGCATCGAACGCCCTCCTTCGTCGGATCTTCCGGCGTATCCCTACGAGGCGTCCTTCGCCCCGCGGAACGCCGAAGGTGAGTGCATCCAGCAGGTGGATGCCTCGTTGTACGTGGACAGGATCGTGGTGCATCCCGGGTGGGCGCAGGCCCGCCCGGTCGTCCCGCGCCGGACGGCCCCCTTGCCGGTGTGCGGCGTGCCGTACTCGATCCCGTGCGCGGTCTTGGCCATGCCGTGATCTCCTCTCGCGTCGCCCGACGGACGGTCCGTGTGGAGCCAGGGCGAGCACGGCCGTGAACCAGGCTCGTCGAACACTCGGCGCGAACCCTCGAAGGAGCTTCGAGGTATGAAGCGTACCTCTTACCGTCAGCCGTCGGCGCCGGGAGGGTCGGCGACCGCCGGGATGACGTTCTGGTTGACCCGGAAGAAGTCGGCTCGGCCACCTGCCCCACGTCGAGCGGCCGGACGCCTTCGCGGACGCGCTCTTATCGCTCGTATAGTCCGGCCGTGCCATTCCGGGTGGCCGCCACCGCGATCGGGGTCCTCGCCGCCATGTCCTGGGCCTACGCGGTGGCCAACTGGGTCGCCGCGCTCCGGCACCGGAGGCCGGGGCTCTCGGTGGGGCACATGCTCTTGGGGGGGACGAGGAGCTTCGACGCGAGGAGCTTCACGGAGCGGGGTCAGCCCTACCGCCGTCGCTTCCTCCTCGGCGCGGCCCTCTTCGGGGCCAGCCTGCTGGCCGGCATGGCGCTCGTCCTCGTCGCGGCGATCTCGGCCCAGGGGGCCTGAAGGCCGGCCGGGCCCCGCCGGGCGTCTATAGTCCGGCCATGGCGCTGTTCGAGCCGATCCTCGAGGCGCTCGATCGCGACGGGGTGCGCTACGTGATCGTGGGAGGCGTCGCCGTCGTGCTCCACGGACACCCCCGCCTCACGGCCGACCTGGACCTCGCCGTGGACCTCTCCCCGGCCGGGGCCCGGAAGGCGATGGAGACGCTCCTCGGGCTGGGCCTCCGGCCGAGGGCGCCCGTGGATCCGTTCGGGTTCGCGGATCCGGAGGCTCGGGACCGGTGGATCGCCGACCTCGGGATGCAGGTGTTCTCGATGTGGGACCCGGGCAACCCGATGCGGTCGGTCGATCTCTTCGTGGAGAGCCCTGTGGACTTCGACGAGCTCTGGGATCGCTCCGTGCTGGTTCCGCTGGGCGGGATCGAGGCGCGTGTCGCGTCGATCCCGGACCTGATCCGGATGAAGAGGCTGGCCGGGCGGCCCGAGGATGCGCTCGACGTCGAGGCGCTCGAGGCGATCATGGAGCGACGGGAGCAGGAGGGTGACTGAGGAGAGCCGTCCGGTGGCGTGGAGCGTGACCTGGGCGCAGAACCGGCGGGAGAAGCTGACCCTGGGCCTCGCCGTGTCGCCGGCCGAGCGGCTCCGGTGGCTCGAGGAGATGATCGAGCTGGCCCACCGGACGGGCGCCCTGCCGCGGAAGGAACCCCGACGGCTCGGTGACCCTCGTCACTGAGGTCCGGAGCCCCGGGCGCTCTGCGAAGGTCACCCCCGGCCGGCTATCGCTCGGGGAGCGCGATGTCGTCCGGGCGGATGGGGAGGCGGGTGATGGGGCGCCCGGTGGCTTCCCGAACGGCGGCGGCCACGGCTGCCGGTGAGCCGATCGTCGGGGGCTCGCCGACACCCTTCGCCCCGAACGGCCCCCAGCTCCCCGGCTCCTCGATCAGCACGGAGCGCACCTCGGGTGCGTCGAGCGTCGTCGGTAGGAGGTAGTCGGTGAAGCTGGGGTTCATGATGCGGCCCCCGTCGACCAGGATCTCCTCCATCACGGCCAGCCCGACGCCCTGGAGGACGCCTCCCTCGATCTGCCCGGTCACGGCGGCGGGGTTGATGGCCCGGC
>JACQTL010000031.1 GCA_016210805.1 Actinomycetota bacterium
GCCCGACGACCCGCCCGACATCGGCGAGCCGGCCGGGCCCGATCCCGATCCCGATCCGCCCGATCCCCACCTCCGCCAGGTGGAGGGCGAGACGCTCCCCCGAGCGGTCTGGGAGGAGCTGGACGGCCTGGCCATCATGCGCGGGCTGATCGCCGGCGATCTCCCCGCCCCTCCCCTCCACCACCTGATCGGGTGCCGGCCGGTGGAGGCCAGCGAGGGGTCGGCGACGTTCGTCCTCCCGGCGACGGAGTGGCTGAACAGCCCCCTGGCCCGCGTGGAGGGCGGGGTCACGGCGATGCTGGGCGACCTGGCCATGGCCGCCGCGGTCCAGACCACCGTGCCCCCGGCCACGGCGTTCGCCACGCTCGACCTCAAGGTCAACTTCCTCAGGCCCCTGGCGTCGGACGGGCGCGAGATCCGGGCCGTCGGCACGGTCGTGCACCGGGGCAAGACCGTGGCCGTGGCCGGCGCCGAGGTGCTCGACCCCGACGGGAAGCGGGCCGCCCTGGCCACCGGCTCCTCGATGCTCCTGCCGGGGAGGCCCATGGACCTCCGCCGCCCCGTGGTCCCGGAGGAGGACGGCGGCGGTTGACCTCCGCGGTCGCCCTCCGTACCGTTCCGGCAGGCAGGGAGGAGGCTCGGCCCATGCCCTCCGAGCCCACGGCTCGCACGCTCCGAAGGACGGCCCTGGCCGCGGCCGTGGCCGTCCTCCTCGCCCCGGCGTGCTCGAGCCGCCCGCCGGCCGAGAGGGCGGCCGAGGCGCTCAGCCGGGGCCTGGCCGCCCACCGTGCGGGACAGCTCGACGAGGCCGAGCGGCTATACCTCGACGTCCTCGAGCTCGAGCCCCGCAACGAGTACGCCCACTTCAACCTGGGGCTGATCGACCAGACCAGCGGCGACGCCGCCTCGGCGGAGCTCCGGTACCGCAGGGCCCTGTTCTCGAGGCCCGGGTTCCTCCCCGCCCTGTTCAACCTGGCCATCGTGCGGACCGATGCCGGCGCCCTCCAGGAGGCGATGTCGCTCTACCGCGAGGTGCTGGCCCTCGACCCGGGCGCGGCCAGCGCCCACCTGAACCTGGGGTTCCTCCTCCGCCGGCTCGGCCGGGAGGCCGAGGCCCAGGTCGAGCTCGCCGCCGCCGCGGCCCTCGACCCCGCCCTGGCCGGAGCGGGAGGCACCGCCACCCCGTCGCCGAGCGCGACGGTCACGCCGGGGTCCTGACCGGCTCCTCCGGAGGGGAGGCGGTCGCTCCGGCCTCCTCGGCGCCCGGTCCCCCGCCCATCCTCCGCCCCACCCACCACAGCCCGGCCAGGCCGAGCAGGGAGACGGCTCCCAGGACGGGGTACCAGGGGTAGGGCCGGTACAGGAACGCGACCTCGTGCTCGCCGGGCTCCACCCGGACCCCGACGTAGCCCGGAGCCAGGAGCTGGGTCGGGCGCTCGACGCCGTCCACGAAGACGCGCCACCGCGGATCGAACGCCGTCTTGAGCACGACCACCGCCTCACGGTCCGCCCGGACGTCGGCCCCGTAGAAGCCCTCGTCGAGGCCGTCGAACTGCTCGAGGACCTCGCCGGGCGACCCCCGGGGGACGGCCGTGCCGGGGGCCACCGTCGGGGCGTCCGGCGCGCGGTCCCCGTAGGCCAGCGTGGGGTACTGCCGGTTGAGCGGGAGCTCCGACCGGACGAACTGCTGCATCTGCACCGCGAGCGTCCGCCGGTCCGCCGATATCGGGGCCACCGTGTCGACCACGGACACGTACCCCGAGGTGTCCACCTCCCACAGGACGTTGACCCCGCTCCGGGCGATCTCCCTGGCGGGCACCGACGGGGTCCGGTCCTGGGGAGCGATCACGTACCGCACGTTGAACAGCTCGTAGGACCCCAGGTTCGCGTCGTCGAACAGGGCCTCGACGTCGGTGAGCAGGGACAGGAACCGCAGGGTGAAGCCCACGGCGTCGGCATCCCGGTTGGAAAGGACCGCGAACATCGGGACGTGGCCGATCCGGTACTCCTGCCCCCAGTTCGACCGGAGGCCCGCGTAGACCCTCCCGCCCCCCCGCTCCCGGGCCAGCTCGACCAGCGCCTCGGCGTCCCTGGACTCCACCGCGTCGAACGAGCGCTGGAGCCGGATGAGCTCGGCCCCGCGAGCGTCGTACCTCACCCGCTCGGCCCAGGCCGGGTACAGGAGCACGGCGACGAGGACGACCACCGCCCCGGGAGCGAGGCGCGGGGAAACCGTGGCGGATGCCGCCCGGACCGCCCGGGCCAGCAGCGGGACCACGAGCCGGACCGCGGTCACCAGCCCGACCCCCGCGAGCACGATCCCGGCCAGGTGCACCCCGCTGATGTACCGGCGGAACAGGAGCTGGTCGCCCCCGGGGAGGAGCTCCAGGACGGGCCCGACCGTCGAGCGGCCGAAGAAAATGACCAGGCTGGCCAGCCATATCCCCACCAGGGCCCTTGCCCGCTCGTCGCGACGGAACCGGGCCAGGCACACCACCAGCCCCACCCCGACCAGCAGGGTGACGGCGGGGAACCGCCCGGCGTCGTAGATCTCCCCGCTGACCAGCCAGCCGAGGATCCGCCGGGCCCCGAACGAGTCGGCGAAGATCGTGTGCTGGAGGAACTCGCTCCGGATCGTCCACTCCTGGGCTGAGAGCAGGGGAACGAGCGTCCAGGCCACGATCAGCAGGCCTCCCGCCCCGACGAGCACCGCGCGCCCCAGCCGTGCCGGGAAGCCTCGGAACGTGACCACCGCCCAGATGCCCAGGGCCATGAGGGCCAGGTATCCCGTGACGAAGTGGAAGGCGACCGTGAAGCCGACGGCCAGCGCGGCTCCCAGGAGCCGGCGACGGTGGGCCACGGCCTGCCACGAGAGCCCCCAGGCCAGGGGCAGGGTCCACATCGCCCATAGCTGCGTCCACACGCCGGAGCCCCGCCACGTGTAGCTGCCGTGCTCGAACCCCAGCCCCGCCTCGCTGGCCAGCAGGGGGGCCACGAGGGCGGCGGCCCCCGCGATCCACCTCCCCCATCCCAGGAGCCGGGCCCCCGCGTACACGGCGACCGGCCAGAACGAGAGGAGGAGGTAGAGGGTCAGGTGGTAGGCCCGCTCGGGCCCGGTGACCTGGGACAGGTAGCCGGTGATCGTGTGGGGCAGGCTCTGGTACTGCCGGAACAGGGGGGAGCCGAGGGCCAGGTACCTGTACCAGCCGTCGAAGGTGAGGTGGCCCCCGGAGATCCGCCTGTCGGCCCACCGGATCAGCTGCTCGTGGATGACCCCGTCGTTCAGGTTCTGGACGAGCAGCAGCTCCGCCCGGAGGGCGACCAGGTTGAACAGCACGGCCACCGCGACCAGGCCCCACGGGGCCAGCCGTCGCCAGGGCACCCCCCGACCCACGACCATGACTGCGCGAGGTTAGACCGGCCGGTCGAGGGGGCACCAGCTTCCCCAGGAGCGGCTGGTCGGGCTCTAGACTTCCTCCGTGAGCGGCGAGGACGCGAGAAAGACGGGCGCCCACACGGCAGCCATCGGCGAGGCCGCGGAGCGGGCCCGGGCCGGCGGGGCTGAGCGGTATCACCGCAAGCTCGCCGAGCAGGGCAAGCTCTTCGTCAGGGAGAGGCTTCGTCTCCTCCTCGACGACGCCGACGGGTTCGTGGAGGACGGCCTCCTGGTGAACGCCATGGCCGGCGACCTCCCCGCCGACGGCGTGGTCACCGGCGTGGGGACGATCCACGGCCGGCCGGTGGCCGTGATGGCCAACGACCCCACCGTGAAGGCGGGCTCGTGGGGAGCCCGGACGGTGGAGAAGATCATCCGGATCATCGAGCTGGCCCGGAAACGGGCCATCCCCATCGTGTACATGGTCGACTCGGCCGGCGCCCGGATCACCGACCAGGTGGACCTGTTCCCGGGCCGCCGGGGGGCCGGGCGGATCTTCTACAACCAGGTCCAGGCCTCCGGACGGATCCCGCAGGTGTGCTGCCTGTTCGGCCCCAGCGCCGCGGGGGGGGCCTACATCCCGGCGTTCTGCGACGTCGTGTTCATGGTGGAGGGCAACGCCTCGATGTACCTGGGCTCGCCGCGGATGGCCGAGGAGGTGATCGGCGAGAAGGTCACCCTGGAGGAGATGGGCGGGGCCCGCATGCACTGCGAGGTGAGCGGGTGCGGCGACCTGTGCGTGGCCGACGACAAGGCCGCGATCGAAGCCGCCCGGGCCTACCTGTCCTACATGCCCCAGAGCTGGAGGGAGGACCCGCCCGAGGGCGAGGCCGCCCCCCCGGCGTTCGAAGGGTCGCTGGCCGGCCTCGTCCCGGAAGACGAGTCGAGGGCGTTCGACGTTTACGCGCTGGTGGCCGGGATCGTCGACGACCGCTCCTTCTTCGAGATCAAGCCGGAGTTCGCCCGGGAGGCCGTCACGGGGCTGGCCCGGCTGGAAGGGGACGTGGTCGGCATCGTGGCCAACCAGCCCGCTCACAAGGGCGGGGTCCTGTTCGTGGACTCCGCGGACAAGGTGGCCCGGTTCGTGTGGCTGTGCGACGCTTTCAACATCCCGCTGGTGTTCCTGGCGGACGTGCCGGGGTTCATGATCGGGTCGGCGGTGGAGCGCCAGGGGATCATCCGCCACGGGGCCAAGCTGATCACCGCCGTGTCCGAGGCCACGGTGCCCAAGATCTGCGTGGTCGTCCGCAAGGCCTACGGGGCGGGCCTGTACGCGATGGCCGGGCCGGGGTTCGAGCCCGACGCGACGATCGCCCTCCCCACGGCCAAGATCGCCGTGATGGGCCCGGAGCCCGCGGTGAACGCCGTCTTCTTCAACCAGATCCAGGCGATCGAGGACCCGGAGGAACGGGCCCGGTTCGTCGCGGAGAAGCGCAGGGAGTACGAGGAGGACGTCGACCTCCTCCGCCTGGCCTCGGAGAACGTCGTCGACGCCGTGGTGCAGCCCGACGAGCTCCGCGCCGAGCTCTCCCGGCGACTGCGCCGGGCCCGGGGGAAGGACCGCTCGTTCAGCGACCGGCGCCACGGCGTCCCGCCGGTCTGATCGCATGGGCGAGGAGCGACCCGGCCCGGTCGAGCTGCGGCTGGATGGCCACGTCGCCGTGGTCACCCTGTCGCGGCCCGAGGCCCTGAACGCGATCAGCGGGGAGCTGGCCGACCGGCTGGCCGGCGCGCTGCTCCAGGCCGCGGCCGACCCGGCGGTCTGGGTCGTCGTCCTGGCCGCCGCCGGAGACCGGGCCTTCTGCGTGGGCGCCGACCTCAAGGAGCGGGGCCGGCTCGACGACGCCGGATGGCTCCGGAACCGCGTCCTCTTGCGGAGCATGTTCGACACCCTCCGGGCCGTCCCGCAGCCCACGATCGCTTCGGTGTTCGGGTTCGCCCTGGGCGGAGGGTTCGAGCTGGCCCTGTCGTGCGACCTCATCGTGGCCTCCGACGACGCGGTGTTCGGCCTTCCCGAGGTCGGCCTGGGGATCGTTCCCGGTGGGGGGGCCACCCAGCTCCTCCCCCGGCGGGTCGGGACTTCCCGGGCCAAGGAGCTGATCCTCACCGGCCGGAGGATCACGGCCCGGGAGGCCGAGGGCATGGGCCTCGCGGCCCGAGTCGTCCCCCGGGCCGACCTGGAGCGGGCCACGATGGAGCTCGCCGGGGAGATCGCTCGCTCCTCCCCGGTGGCCGTCCGGGAGGCCAAGCGCGCCGTGGACCGGGGCTCCGAGCTACCCGTCGAGCACGGGATCGAGATCGAGGACCAGGCCTGGCGGCGGGCCGTGGCCAGCGAGGACCGGCGGGAGGGCATCGCGGCCTGGGCCGAGAAGCGCGACCCCAAGTGGAGCGGGAGGTGAGCCCGGCGGCGGGGGGCCGGCGGCTGCCGGACATCGTCACGATCCGCGAGGTCGGCGCCCGGGACGGGCTCCAGTCCGAGGAGCCCCTGTCCGTCGACGATCGGGTCCGGTTCCTCGACGCCCTGTCGGCCTGCGGGTTCCCCAAGATCGAGGCGGTCTCGTTCGTCTCGCCGGAGGCCGTCCCGGCCATGGCCGACGGGGCCGAGGTGTGGCGCCGGGCCCACAAGGCCGCGGTGGTCCACTACTCCGCGCTGGTCCCCAACCGCCGCGGCGCGGAGGCCGCCGTCGCGGCCGGAGGGTTCTCGGCCCTCCAGGGGTTCATCGCCGCCGCAGACGGCTACAACACCCGGAACCTCGGGAAGACGGTGGAGGAGTCGATGCTCGACGTGGCCGACGTGGCCCGGGTGGCCGGGCGGGCCGGGCTGCCCGTCGAGGTCTCCGTCTCCTGCGCCTTCGGCGACCCGTACGAGGGCGACGTCTCGCCCGAGCGGGTCGCGGCCGTCGTGGCCCGCCTGATCGACATGGGGATCTCCGGGGTCTCGCTGGGCGACACGACCGGGATGGCCACCCCGGGCCGGGTGTGGGCGCTGGTCGAGCACCTGTGGGACCGGTTCCCCGACCTCGGGCTGAACCTGCACTTCCACGACACCCGGGGGCTGGCCATGGCCAACGTGCTCGCGGCGCTGGAGGCGGGGGTCACCGAGCTGGACGCGAGCGTCGGGGGGATCGGGGGCTCGCCGTTCGCCGGGGAGGCGGGGGGGAACGTGGCCACCGAGGAC
>JACQTL010000310.1 GCA_016210805.1 Actinomycetota bacterium
ACGAGCGGATCTTCGCGATCGGCGACGCCACCGATCTCCCCATCTCCAAGAGCGGCTCGACCGCCCACTTCGAGGCGCCCGTCGTGGCCTCCCGGATCGCGTCCCTGATCCGGGGCACGGCCCCTCGCGCCGCGTACCAGGGCAGGGTCATGTGCTTCCTGGAGACGGGGGGAGGCAGGGCCACGACGATCCGCTTCGACTACGAGCACCCCCCGGTGTCCCCGAAGCCGTCGCGGATCTGGCACTGGGCCAAATGGATGTTCAACCGCCTGTACTGGAACACCGTGCCCAAGGGCCGCGTGCCCGAGCGAGCCCCGCGGGCACCCGCACCGGACGAGGAGGGAGCGGCATGAACGTGACCATCGCGCGCACGCTGGACCTGAAGGGCTTCTCCTGCCCACTGCCCATCGTGAAGACGTCCAAGGCGATCAAGGAGATGGCCTCCGGTGAGGTCGTCGAGGTGCTCGCCACCGACCCGGGCTCGGTCCCCGACTTCACCGCCTGGTGCAGGGCCACCGGGAACGAGCTCCTCGAGCAGACGCGCGAGGAAGGCGTCTTCCGCTTCCTCGTGCGCAAGAGGTGAGGACGATGGAGGAGATGACGGCCGTGGACGAGCTGGCCAGCTCGTTGCCCGAGCCCGTGGGCGGGGAGGACGACAAGCTCGTCATCTTCGCCTGGAGCGGCGACCTGGACAGGGTGTGGCCGACGCTGATCCTGGCCACGACCGCGGCGGCCATGGGGACCCGGACCACCGTGTTCTTCACGTTCTGGGGGCTCTTCCCCCTGGTGAAGAACGACGTCCGGATCACCGGCGAGAACTGGATGCAGAAGATGCTCTCGCTCTTGAACCGGGGCGGGACCGAGCACCTCAAGCTCTCGAAGATGAACTTCGTGGGCGCCGGGCCGGCCATGATGAAGAAGCTGGCCCGCGACCACAAGGTGGCATCGCCCACCGAGCTCCTGGAGATGGCCGGGGAGATGGGCGTCGACCTGATCCCCTGCCAGATGACCATGGACCTCATGGGCCTCTCCCGCGACGACCTGATCGACGGCCTCGGCGAGCCCGCCGGCGCGACCACCGCGCTCCTGGCCGCTCGGGGCGCCACGACCCTGTTCATCTGAGGAGGTGGAAGACGTGACGAGCTCCGCGCCCGCGATCACGGTCCGCTACCTGGGCGGCGACCAGCTCCACGTGAGGGCGGGGGACCACGGGATGGTCCTGGACCAGCCGGTGGGGGCCGGCGGGCTCGACGCGGGCCCCACCCCAACCGAGCTCTTCGTGGCCAGCCTGGCGGCCTGCGTGGGGTTCTACGCGGAGCGGTTCCTCCGACGCCACGACCTGGCGACGGAGGGGCTCCGGGTGGACGCGGACTTCCGGATGAGCGAGGACCGCCCCTCCCGGGTCTCGTCCATCGAGATGCGGGTCCGGCTCCCCGAGGGGTTCCCGGAGGCCAGGCGTGAGGCGCTCTCCCGGGTGGTCGAGCGCTGCACCGTGCACAACTCGATCGTCAGGACGCCCGACGTCTCGGTGGCGCTCGAGGAGAGCCGCCGGGTGGCCTGACCGGCCGAGCGGGAGGAGGTGGGGGCGTTGTTCGAGCGCATCCTGCTGCCGGTGGACGGCTCGGAGCCGTCCGAGCGGGCCGCGGGCCTGGCCGGGGACGCCGCGGCCCGGTTGGGCTCGGAGATCCTCGTGCTGCACGTGATCGAGCACGGCTACCGGTGGAACGGCACGACGGAGGCGAGCACGCCCGGCGAGGCCATGGACATCGTGGACCGGTACGTGCGCCGCCTGAAGGACCGCGGCCTGTCGGCCCGGGGCATGTCGGTCGACGTGAGGTCCGGCCGGGTCGCGGCGACCGTGATGGAGGTCTCCCGGGACTTCGCCGCCGACGTGATCGTGATGGGCAGCCGCGGCCTGACCGACATCGGCGGCCTGGTCATGGGCAGCGTCACCCACAAGGTCCTCCACCTCGCCGAGATCCCCGTGCTGGTCGTCAGATAGCGGGGCCGTAGGTGGTCGGGGAGTTCCCGAGCACTCACCCCAGGGCGGAGACCGACTCGGCGATCCGGATCAGGTCGGGCGCCTCGAGGTTCCCGATGATCGAGATCTCGATCCCATCGATCAGGAAGTCGATGCTCCCCGGGCCGAGCTCATCTGCCGACACGACCAGTGCCGTTCTGCCGTTGACGGTGACGATCTTTCCGGGGACTCCCTCCTTGATCTGGTTCTCGTACATCTGCTCAGGATCGAACGTCTCCTCGCTGAGGAAGACGATCAAGCCATCGGCGTACTCGAAAGCCACCTGTCCGCCCGGTTCATCGATCCACACCTCGCGGATCGTGCTATCCGAGGCCATTGGATCGTTGGGACGGTAGAGCGGGTAGTTCACCAGGCGGTCCGCCTCGGCCAATGTGGCCTTCCTGCCGCCGACGAACGGCTCCGTGAACCGACCGCCGGCGCGACGGACCGGCTCCCGTCCGCCTTCCTTGTAGACGCCGAACAGGACGAGCACGAGGATGAGGCCGGTGAGGAACGCCGCAGGCACGAAACCCGCCGGGAGGGACCCTCTCTTGCTGCGGAGAACCGGAGTCATCTCCACTCACCTCCCAGGCGGCGATGGCACGACCGCCTATCCCAAGGCTAAAGGCAATTATTCATGTATCCTGGTAGATAGAGCTTAACGATGTGATGCGTGTCACTCAGATACTTCAGGCTGTAGTCGACATCGTTGTCATCGTCGCACTGCTGCGGATTCCAGTCGTGCCAGCTTCCCCCGAACCCCATTGACTGGAGCCCCCAGAACTTCGCGTACGCGCTATCGAGACTGGACCATCGCTCTCCATTCGTCATCGCGCGCGCAGTGGTAAAGGTCAGGTTGTAGAATCCCTGGTAGGCGCCATTCCAGTAGTAGCTCCAATCATAGTTCGCGTCGGAATCGTGCAGGCGAAACGTGTCGTAGTTGCCCCCAGCGATCAAGAATGGTGTGTCGGGCTTACACTTGATGCGGCCGTTGTAGAGCGTATACTAGGAGCCTAGGACTGCTGGTACCCGTGCAGCCTGTGAGACCGTAGCCATCATACCAACCGATCTCCGCGTAGTTCAGGCTGTTCTTGAACATGAATAGTGACGAGATTCGGGCACAATCGACGTCTGTGTCCCCGACCACCATGCCGTCTCCCGTACCCGATTCCCCCACCCTGATACCCCGCTGGTTAGTGGTTTCCTGCAGTCGCCCCGCGCCCGTGCTGGCGGACGAGCAGGCGGCATGGGCAGGGGGAGCGGAGCCGATCACAAC
Organism: Actinomycetota bacterium; assembly: GCA_016210805.1. Lineage (GTDB taxonomy): Bacteria > Actinomycetota > UBA4738 > UBA4738 > JACQTL01. Next base: position 3,297 of record JACQTL010000310.1, read on the forward strand.
GAAGAAGCCCACAGAACACCCGATGAGGAAGCTCGAAGCTCGTGTCGACCAGCTGCCTCGCATCACCCCTCCCCAGGTTGCGTTACAGGTATACGCTCAGCGAGAGGCTTGGTCAAGGGGCTGGCCCAGTTGGGATGCTACCAGCTACCCCAGCCGGGATGCCGGAACCGAAAACTCTCCTGCCCGTCCAGGGGGTTGGCAGGGGGACGGGAGAACCACGAGGCACCGACAGGCAGGCGGAAGGACATCGGCGTGAACTCGGTGGCGGCTCCCGGTCTCATACCCCGTGGCCCCTCTTGGGGGGTCGCTACGTGATGCGGCGGCGGGCGGCGAGGGGGGGTGAGGGGTCGACGCGCTCGACGCGGATCCTGGCGTCGACTATCACGGCGCCGTCGGGGAGCATCATCACGGGGTTGCAGTCCATCTCGGCGATCTCCGGGTGGTGGTCCACCAGCGCGCTCACCCGGAGCAGCACGTCCTCGAGCGCCGGGACGTCGGTCCTGGGCATGCCCCGGTAGCCGTCCAGCAGGGGGAAGGTGGCCAGCTGGCGGACCATCTCGGCGGCGTCGACATCGGTGAGAGGAGTGATCCGGACCTCGACGTCCCTGAGCAGCTCCACCTGGGTGCCCCCGGCCCCCACGGCGACGACCGGCCCGAACGAGGGATCGTGGACCACGCCGACCAGCATCTCCACGCCCTGGGGGACCATCCGCTGGACCAGGAACCGCTGGACCTCGTGCCCGGCCTCGCGGACCCGCGCGGCCATGCCCTCGGCCGCCGTGCGGACGGCGTCGGGACCCTCCAGCGACAGCCGGACCGCGCCGGCCTCGGTCTTGTGGACGAGCGTGGGGGCCACCGCCTTGAGGGCCACCCGCCCGCCCAGCTCGGCCGCGGCGGCGCCGGCCTCCTCGGGCGTGTCCGCCAGCCGCCACTCGGCCAGCGGGATCCCGTAGCAGGACAGCAGCCTGGCCACCTCGTCGGGGTGCAGCCAGCGGGGTCCCTGGGACAGGGCCGCCGCCACGATGCCCGCGGCCTCGTCGGGCCGGACCTCGTCGAGGTCGGGCACGGCCCCCTCCGCCCGGTGCAGCCACTCGCCGTACTGGGCCACGCGGGCCAGGGCCCGGGCGGCGTCCTCGGGGAAGGCGAACGAGGGGATCCGGACCCCCCCTTCACGGAGCTCCGCGGGGACGCCCTTGGCGGACATGAACACGGACAGGAGCGGCATGGCCTACGGGAGGTCCCCGGCCGCGTCCCGGATCGCCCGGGCCACGTC
>JACQTL010000301.1 GCA_016210805.1 Actinomycetota bacterium
AGCTCCTCCAGCGGCCGGGACCGGGGCTCATGCACGCCTTCATCTTCTGGGGCTTCCTCGTCCTGCTCACGACGATCATCGAGGTCTTCGGCGAGATCGTGAGCGACGGGTTCACGATCCCGTGGGTCGGGAGGAGCGGCTGGCTGGGGCTCGTCCAGGACGTGTTCTCGGTCCTCGTGCTGGTGGGGATCGGGATGGCCCTGTACTACCGCAAGGTCAAGCGGCCGGACCGGTTCAAGGGGAGCCACCTGGAGGAGGCCGACTTCATCCTGGCCATGATCTTCGGGATCATCCTCTCCCTGGTCGGCCTGAACGCGACCAAGATCGCGCTCGGCGTGGCCGAGTCCCCGACCGCCTGGACCCCCCTGTCGAACCTGTTCGCCGGGGTGTTCGAGGGGATGAGCGAGGGCACCGCCGAGGCCTTCCGAGGGGTGTTCCTGTGGACCCATGTGGTCCTGATCCTCGGGTTCCTCGCGTACATCCCGTACTCGAAGCACCTGCACATCTTCACCAGCGAGCCCAACGTCTTCTTCACCAGCACCAAGGCCCGGGGGAAGCTCCGGTCGCTCCACATCGACATGGAGCGGGTCGGCGAGGGCGAGCAGAAGCTCGGCGCCGCCCACGTCGACGACCTCACCTGGAAGGAGATCCTGGACCTGTACGCGTGCACGGAGTGCGGGAGGTGCGCGCAGGTCTGCCCGGCCTGGAACACGGGGAAGCCGCTCAACCCGAAGCTCCTGATCATGAACCTGCGGGACCACCTGTTCGAGGAGGGCCCCCGGCTGCTCCGGGCCAACAAGGAGAACGGCCGAATCGAGCAGGTCCCCCTGAACCCGGACGTCATCGAGGACGAGGTGGTGTGGGACTGCACGACCTGCGGGGCGTGCATGCAGGAGTGCCCGGTGAACATCGAGCACGTGGACCACATCGTGGACATGCGCAGGAACCTGGTCATGGCGGAGTCCCGGTTCCCCCAGGAGGCCGGCCTGCTGCTCCGGAACCTGGAGTCATCCTCGAACCCGTGGGGCATGGGGCAGAAGACGCGGGCGGACTGGGCGGACGGCCTCGGCGTGCACGTCCTCCAGGAGGGGCAGCGGGCCCCCGAGTACCTGTACTGGGTGGGGTGCGCGAGCTCTTTCGACGACCGGGCCAAGAAGATCGCCCAGGCCGTCGCCCGGACCCTCCAAAAGGCGGCCGTGCCCTTCGCCATCCTGGGCCCCCGCGAGCTCTGCAACGGGGATCCCGCCAGGCGGATGGGGAACGAGTACCTGTTCCAGGAGCTCGCGGCGCAGAACATCGAGACCCTCGACGGCAGCGGGGTCCGCAAGGTCGTCGTGAACTGCCCCCACTGCTTCAACACCCTCCGCAACGAGTACCCCGACTTCGGCGGGAACTACGAGGTCCTCCACCACACGCAGCTGTTCGCCCGGCTGATCGCCCAGGGGCGCCTTCACCCGACGGAGGAGGTCCGGGGTCTCCTCACCTACCACGACCCCTGCTACATGGGCCGGCACAACGGCGTCTACGACGAGCCGCGGAAGGTCCTCGAGGCCATCCCGGGGCTCAGCACCGTGGAGATGCCCCGCCACGCGGAGCGGGGCCTGTGCTGCGGAGCCGGCGGCGCCAGGATGTGGATGGAGGAGCGCATCGGCAAGCGGGTGAACATGGAGCGGACCGACGAGGCCGTGTCCACCGGGGCCGACCGGCTCGGGGTGTCCTGCCCCTTCTGCTACATCATGCTCGACGACGGCGCCAGGGCGAAGGGCGATGCCATGTCGGTGGTGGACGTGGCCCAGGTGGTGTCCCGCTCGGTGAGGGCCGAGCCCCGGCACGAGCCCGAGGCCGCCCCCGTGGCCGGCGGCAGCGAGTGACGGTCTCCCCCACCCTTCCGGGCTAGGTCCTTCGGCACCCTAGGTCTTTGGTCCATGTTTGGGTCGGATGTCTTGACCGGGCTGCTCGCCGCGCCGACCCTGTACATGCGACTGGACGTCGACGGGATGCCTGCCGTCCCGCAGGAGGAGACCCACATGGAAGTCGTGATCCTCGCCGGGGGCCGGGGAACCCGCGCCTACCCGCTGACCGCTGACGTGCCCAAGCCGATGCTCTGGCTGAAGGGCATGCCGCTGATCGAGCGGGTGATGCGGGTCTACGCCAGGCAGGGGTTCACGGACTTCGTGATCTGCGTCGGCCACCGCAAGGAAGTGATCCAGGACTACTTCTACCACCGGGGCCTGCCCTGGCGGATCCGCTACTCCGACGCCGGGGACGACGCGGGGACCGGGGGCCGCATCCTGGCCGCCCGGGACCTGGTCCACGGGCCCTTCTTCGCCACCTACGGCGACGGCCTGGGCGACGTGGACCTGTCGGCCCTCCTCCGGTTCCACCGCGGGCACGACGGGATCGCCACGCTGACCGCGGTCCCGATGCGGAGCCAGTACGGCACCGTGGACCTCGGGGCGGGCGACCAGATCCTGGGGTTCGAGGAGAAGCCGCTCCTGGCCGACATGTGGATCAACGCCGGGTACTTCGTGTTCGACCGCGAGATCTTCGACTACGAGGGCGACTCCCTCGAGTCGGACGTGCTCGCCAAGATCGCCGCGAACGGCGGGCTGTACGCGTACAAGCACGGCGGGTTCTGGAAGTCCGTGGACACCTTCAAGGACCTCGGCGAGCTCGAGGACATGGTGGCCAGATCGGAGACCTCGTGGACGGCGTCGTAGGGATGCGGACCCTGGTCACGGGGGCGGGGGGCTTCATCGGGTCGCACCTCGTCCGCCGCTTGGTCCAGGAGGGCGCCGACGTCCACGCCATGATCGACGACGTCTCCTCGACGATCCCCGTGCGCCTGGCCGACCTGTCCACCAGGATCAGCTTCCTCCCGGCGAACCTGAACGACGCGATCGCCATGCAGTGGGTGATCGAGGAGTCCCGCCCCGAGGTGGTCTTCCACCTGGGGGCCTACACCCACGTGGGCAAGTCCTTCTCCCACGTGAACGAGTGCATCCAGACCAACCTCCAGGGGACCACGAACCTCCTCATGGCCCTCCAGGGGCACGAGTACCGGCGGTTCGTCTACACCTCGACCTCCGAGGTCTACGGCGACGTGGACGTGCCCTTCGTCGAGGACGGACCGGTGAACCCGATCTCGCCGTACTCCGTGACCAAGTACGCCGGCGAGCTCATGTGCCGGATGTTCCGCAAGGCGTACGACTGGCCGGTCGTCGTGCTCCGGCCGTTCAACGCCTACGGGCCGGCCCAGGCTCCGGACCGGATCATCCCGGAGACGATCGTCACCGCCCTGCGGGGAC
>JACQTL010000302.1 GCA_016210805.1 Actinomycetota bacterium
GTCGTAGAGGGTCTGGGGAGCGTCGACCTGCTGGAGGAGGCCCTTCTTCATCACGGCCACCCGGTCGCCCATGGTCATGGCCTCGACCTGGTCGTGGGTGACGTAGATCGTCGTGACCCCCAGGTCCCTCTGGAGCTGGGAGATCTCCGCCCTCATCTGGACGCGCAGCTTGGCGTCGAGGTTCGACAGGGGCTCGTCCATCAGGAAGGCCTGGGGCTCCCGGACGATGGCCCGGCCCATGGCCACCCGCTGCCGCTGACCGCCGGACAGGTTCCTGGGCTTGCGCTGGAGGAACTCGGAGAGGCCCAGGACCTGGGCGGCCTGCCGGACCCGCCGGTCGATCTCGGCCTTGGCCACCTTCTGGAGCTTGAGGCCGAACCCCATGTTGTCGTAGACCGACATGTGCGGGTACAGGGCGTAGTTCTGGAAGACCATCGCCACGTCGCGGTCCTTGGGGGGCACCCCGTTCACCACCCGCTCCCCGATCCGCACGGTCCCCCGGCTGATTTCCTCGAGGCCGGCCACCATCCGGAGCGCGGTCGTCTTGCCGCAGCCCGAGGGCCCCACGAACACCATGAACTCGCCGTCCGAGATGGCCAGATCCATCGAGGACACGGCCTCGGTCCCGTCGGGATAGACCTTGGTGACCTGGTCGAGCGTGATCCCGGCCATCTCCCCTCCCGCTCGCGACCGCGGGGGACGGCGACCCCCCCCAGCGCCCGTTGAATCAATACACAGCACTGACGGAGCGTCAACTTGGGCTGGCGACCTTGCACGGGCCTGTGGAAGGAGTATCCTCCCGGACCGGACCGGAGCCCGGTGAGGGCCTGACCATCCGGAGGACAGAGTGAGCTCCGCCCCGACGGCACCCACGCCCCGCGGGATCCTCCGCCCCCGGACGCTGGGCGAGGCCCTGAAGCTCCTCCAGCACCGCGCCGGGGTGAACCGGGACGATCTGGCCAGGGACTCCGGCGTCTCCACCGGCGCACTGTCCAACTACCTCAACGACGTCTCGGTCCCCTCCGCGGCCACCCTCCGGCGGATCGCCACCGCCCTGGCCTCGCGCCTCTCCGAGGACGCCGACGAGGTGTGGAGCGAGCTCGGCGGACTGCTCGACCGGGGCGGGCTGCTCCTGACCACGCAGGTCGTGCCCGGCCTGGCCCGCCGCCTGGGGGCCGACCCGGCCAGGCTCTGGTCGCAGCTCGGAGAGGTCCTCGACCACCCCCTCGACGACCTGGCCGAGTGGTCGCAGGTGATCGAGCACACCCACACCGTGGCCGACTACCGGACCGACCTGTACTGGCTCCTGCGGTTCAGCATGCGCCTGCGAGCCCCCCTCCGCGAGGCCACGCCGGAGGACGTGGCCTCCTTCCTGGGGATCCTCGACCCGCGGACCGGCGCGACGAGCACGGCGATCCAGGCGCTGGGTCGCTTCTACGGCTGGCTCGTGGAGCGCGGCCACCGGGACGACGACCCCGTGGCCGGGCTCCGGGAGGACTGACCCCGGCCCGCCCGGCTCAGGCGTAGGCCGGGAACCGGGACACGAGGTCGAGCACCCGGGACCGGGCCCGTTCCTTCATCGCGCCGTCCCCCGGCGCCCGGAGGACGTCCCCGACGATCTGGGCGACCTCCTTCATCTCCGGCTCGTCCATCCCGAGGGTGGCCGGCCCCGGGGTCCCCACCCGGATGCCCGAGGCCCGCATCGGAGGGAGCGGGTCGAAGGGGATCGCGTTCTTGTTGAGGGCTATGCCGACCTCGTCGCACGCGGCCTCCGCGTCCGCGCCGGTCAGGTCCCCGTAGGGCCGGAGGTCGACCAGGGCCAGGTGCGAGTCCGTCCCCCCCGACACCAGCCTGAGCCCCTCGTCGGCCAGCCCCTGGGCCAGGGCCCGGGCCGTCCGCACGGTGCGCTCCGCGTACTCGCGGAAGCCGTCGGTCATGGCCTCCTTTAGGCACACGGCCTTGGCCGCGATGCAGTGCTCGAGGGGCCCGCCCTGCGTCATCGGGAACACCGCCTTGTCGATGGCCTTCGCGTGCTCCTCGCGGCACAGGATCATCGCCCCCCGCGGGCCGCGGAGGGTCTTGTGGGTCGTGAACGTGACGACGTCCGCGTGGGGGACGGGGCTCGGGTACGCGCCGCCGGCCACCAGGCCGATGAAGTGGGCGGCGTCCACCATGAAGATCGCGCCGACCTCGTCGGCGATCTCCCGGAACGCGGCGAAGTCGATCGTCCTGGGGTACGCCGTGAAGCCGGCCAGCACGATCTTCGGGCGGTGCTCGAGGGCCAGGTCCCGGACCCGGTCCATGTCGATCAGCTCGCTCTCCGGGTCGACCTCGTAGCCGACGAAGTCGAACCACTTCCCCGAGAAGTTCACCGGCGAGCCGTGGGTCAGGTGCCCGCCATGGGACAGGACCAACCCGAGCACCCTGTCCTCGGACCGCGGCTCCAGGAACGCCCCGTACACGGCCATGTTGGCCTGGGCTCCGGCGTGGGGCTGGACGTTGGCGTGCTCCGCCCCGAACAGCTCGCGGGCCCGGTCGATGGCGAGCTGCTCGGTGACGTCCACGAACTCGCAGCCGCCGTAGTACCGGCGGCCCGGGTACCCCTCGGCGTACTTGTTGTTCATCGTCGAGCCCAGGGCGGCCAGGACCGCCGGGCTCGCGTAGTTCTCCGAGGCGATCAGCCGGAGCGTGCTGCGCTCCCTGCCCAGCTCGTCGGCGATGGCTCGGGCCACCTCGGGGTCGGCCTCCTGCAGGGCCTCCCAGCTGGCCGCGTAGTCGCTCATGTCACAGCTCCCCTCGCTCGATGGCCGCGATCTGCTCGATCCTGGGGACGTGCCGGCCGCCCTGGAAGACGGTGGCGAGCCACAGGTCCACGATCTCCCCGGCCAGCTCGGGGGCCACCACCCGGGCCCCGAGGGCCAGCACGTTCGCGTCGTTGTGCTCCCGGGACAGCCGGGCCAGGTACAGGTCGTTGCAGAGCGCCGCCCGGACCCCGTCCACCTTGTTCGCGGAGATCTGCTCGCCCTGGCCCGAGCCGCCGAGCACGATCCCCCGGTCGGCCCGGCCGGCGGCCACCTCCCGGGCCACCGCGGCGCAGAAGGCCGGGTAGTCCACCGTGCCCTCGGAGTCGGTGCCCAGGTCCACGACCTCGTGGCCCGCCGCCCGGAGGCGCTCCGTGAGCGCGGCCTTCAGCCGGTAACCGGCGTGGTCGGAACCGATGGCCACCCGCACGGCCGCTCGCCTATTCGTCCGGGTCCCACATCGACGTCCGGGCCGGGACCTTCCCGTAGACCCCGTTGACCAGCCGGGCGCACCAGTCCTGGAGCTCCCAGGCGACGGCGCGGAAGGTCTCGGGGGGAAGGCCCAGCGGGTCGCTGACGTCCTCGTCGTACGGGTTGCCCTCGAACCCGGAGGCCCGGAGCTCGGCCGCCTCGGCCACCCGCCGTCGCAGGAGGTCCGGCCCCGGCGGACCCTGGGCGGCCACGGTCGGCCGGGCCTCCAGCAGCCGGACCAGCTCCTTCAGCGTGAACGTCTTCGCCGCGGCGTCCGGGGCGAGCCGCCGGACCCCTTCCGCGTGCTCCCCGGCCATGGCCAGGACCAGGTGGGCCCGGTCGAGGTGGTCCCGGACGAGCCGGCGGGCCACGTGACCCGAGATGTCCACGTCGCGCTCCGCGCCCGCCCGCACGCTGTCGGGGTGGGCCGGCGATCCCTCCCACCCGGAGATCCCCGCCGAGGACACGGTGACGGCGGGGCGGCCGAACCGCTCGTCGAGCAGCTGGCGGAGGAAGCCCTCGGCCAGGGGGGAGCGGCAGATGTTCCCGGTGCAGACGACGAGGATGTGGGACATGGGCTGGGGCCGAGTCTAGCATCGGCCCCTCCGCGAACCCCCGGGCGGGCCGGCCGGTCAGATGGGGCAGGGACCGATCCGACCGGAGGTGACGGATGCGAGCGAGGTGGCGCGCGGCGGTGGCCCTGGCGGTGACGGGGGCGGCGCTCTGGGCCCCGGCCCCGGCGAGCGCCGGCGGGTCGTGGTTCAACTTCGACCGGGACTTCTACCTCGTGGGCGACGTGGTGGCCGGCCGGGCCGCCGGGGCGTCGGCCACGGTCGCGGCCGAGCCCGTGTACGCGTTCCTCGTGCCGGAGGGCACCGAGTACCGGAGCCGGCGGATCCAGGAGGTGGGGACGCTCGCTGGGGAGATCCGCTTCGTGAGCCCCTCCCTCCACGGGAACTGGGCCTCGGTGGCCCTCGTTCGCTTCGTGATGCCCGACCTCCCTCCAGGGCGGTACTGGCTGCAGACCTGCACCATCCCCTGCCGCCGGATCGCGGACACCGGGGCGGGCGGCCTGATCGTGGCCGCGAGCGCCGCGGAGGGGAGGCTGATGGTCAGGGTCGACCGCCTCCGCGCGGAGCTCTCCATCACCAGGTACCGGCTCCGCCAGGAGGCCAGGGAGCGGTCCGCGGCCGCCGCCCGGGAGGTCAGGGCGGAGCTGGTCCCCGAGATCCGTCGCCTTCAGGCCGCCAACGGGACCCTCCGAGCCCGCCTGGCCGTACTGGACCGGGAGGTGCGGGAGGCTCCGGCCCCGACCGCCGCCGGCGCGATCCCCGGCTGGGCGGTCGCGCTGATGGGAACCCTCGCGTTCGCGGTCCTCGCCATGCTGGCCCTGCTGCTCCGGGCCCGCCGGAGGGTCGGGCGCCTGCTAGTCCGCCACGGCAGCCCTGATCTCCTCCTCGGCGATGGCTCCGGCCCGGAGCACGGCGACCTCGCCGTGAGCCAGGTCGACGACCGTGGAGGGGATCCCCTCGAGGGGGGCCTCCTCGCAGAGGTAGACGGCCACGATCTCGCCGAACAGGCCGGCGAGCTCGTCGCACCCTGAGGGCGTCGGCTCGCCCGAGACGTTCGCGCTGGTCACCGCGAGCGGGCCGGCCTCCCGGAGGACGGCCAGGGTCAGCGGGTGCCGGGGCATCCGCACGCCCACGGTCTCCCGGTCGCCCCCCAGCTCCCAGGCCCGGCTCGCGTCGGTCCTCGGGAGGACGATCGTGAGCGCGCCGGGCCAGAACGCCTCCGCGAGGCGGCGGGCCCGGTCGTCGAACCCGGCGATCCGCTCCGCCTCCCCGAGCGAGGGCACGAGGACCGGCAGCTCGAGGTCCCCGGGCCTCCGCTTGGCCTGGAACAGGCGAGCGGTGGCCGCCGGGTCGTCGGGGCGCGTGCCGATCCCGTAGACGGTGTCGGTGGGCAGGACGATCAGCTCGCCGATCGACGCGGCCCGGACGGCCGCCCGGACCTCAGCCGGGAGCATCGGGGAGACGACCCACGGCCACCCGGTCCCGTCCGGCCAGGTCGGGCAGCACGTGGACCTCGGCGAACCCGGCCGCTTCCAGGGTCCCGGCGACCGCGGGTCCCTGCCCGGCGCCCAGCTCCATGACCAGGCTCCCCCCGGGGGCCAGCCACGCCGGCGCTTCCCCGGCCAGGCGCCGGTGCACGTCCGTGCCGCCCAGCAGGGCATCGACCGGATCGGCGCGGACGTGGGCGGGGAGCCCGTCCAGCTCCGCCGGCTCCACGTAAGGCGGGTTGCTCACGACGAGGGCCACCGCCCCACGTAGCCGAGCGGGCAGCGGGGACAGGAGGTCCCCCTCGTGGACCTCCACGTCGAGCCCCGACCGCTCGGCGTTCCGCCGGGCCA
>JACQTL010000303.1 GCA_016210805.1 Actinomycetota bacterium
ACGACCCCGACGTGCTGGCCGGGCTCACCGTGGCCTTCCCCCAGCCGGTGGAGGGCTTCCGGGAGTGGCTCCGGGCCACCAGGACGCTGGACGACCAGCTGCACCTGGTGATCGAGACGCTCGATGCAGAGCCGGTCGGGGTCTGCGGGTTCAACCGGATCGACGGCCGGGCCCGGGACGGCGAGGTGGGGATCTGGGTGGGCAAACCGTACTGGAACCGGGGGTACGGCTCGGACGCGATGCGAGTGCTCTGCCGGTTCGGCTTCGACCACCTGAACCTGCAGCGCATCACGCTTCAGGTGTACGAGACGAACCCCGGCGCGCGGCGGATCTACGAGCGACTGGGCTTCCGTACGGAGGGGACGATCCGCCGGGGGCAGTTCGTCCGGGGACGCCATGTGGACGTGCACGTGATGGGGTTGCTGGCGGAGGAGCTCGTGGACGAGTGACCGTCCCGGGGCGTCGGCGCCCGGCGGCACACGTCCAGGGAAGGAGGCGACGATGCTCGAGAGGTTCACCTGGTACAAGCAGTCCGGCTACCGCTTCGAGGGCGACGGCCTGCGCGTGTACATCGACCCCTGGGAGCTGACCGACGACCTCCCCGCCGACGTGGTCTTCATCACCCACGCCCACTTCGACCACTTCTCCCGGGAGGACATCGAGAGGGTGAGCTCATCCGGGACGAGGATCGTGGCTCCCCACGACGTGGCCGCCGAGCTGTCCGGCGACGTGACGCCGGTGGCTCCCGGAGACTCGCTGGAGGTCTCCGGGATCCGGGTCCAGGCCGTACCGGCCCACAACGTCCTGGAGCACCGGCTGGAGGCCCACCCGAAAAGGAACAACTGGGTGGGATACGTCCTGTCGATCGGCGACGCGACCTACTACCACGCCGGCGACACCGACCACCTCCCCGAGCTGGAGGCCATCTCCGCCCACGTCGCGTTCGTGCCGATCGGCGGGGACCCCTACGTGATGACGCCGGACGAGGCCGGGGCATTGGTCAGGGCCATCGGGCCGCGGCTCGCCGTCCCGATGCACTACGGGTTCGTGATCGGCTCTCCCCGGGACGCCGAGGCCTTCGCCAGGGCCGCGGACCCGGTGAGGGTCGAGACCCTCACCCCCCAGCGCCCGTTCGAGCGGGATTAGCCTGCGGCGGGATCACGGTGGAGCTACCCACTCGAAGGTGAGGGGAACCCCAAATGGGGTGGCCGTTTGGAGCCACCTGTTCAAAGCCCTCGCTCACCCAAACGCGAGTCCCGTTCCCGTGCACCATGTGGAGCCCCCGAGGAGCCAGTCGCCGTTCGAGGTCTGGATCAGTGACGCGACCATGATGGAGCGACCCTCTCTCATGACTCGGACAACAGGAGAAGCGGCCTCCGGGTATCCCGCGGGCTCGATCACGTCTCCTTCGTGAAGTCCTGATACCAGTTGGCGAAGCACCGAGGGAGGATGGCCTGTGACTGCCCCGTCGGTCTTGCCGAAATAGTCGGGATTGACCGAGGCAACACTTTCGCTGTCATTGCACTCAAGAACCGGCGGCACCCAAAGCCCGTAGACGTCTCGCACTTCCACGACGGCCTCCTCATCCGGTTGAGGCTCGGGAGCGGAAAAGGGATAGCAGGAGACACGGACGAATCCGGGTGCTACCGGGCGGACGAACTCGATCGATTCACCCGGATCTACCTCCCCCCAGCCGCTGAAATCGACTAGTTCCTCTGTCCGATTCTCGACAACGAAGTGGACGCCATCCGAATCCGGCCGAACCGACGGGTCGAGAAGCGAGATTCGGCCTGCCTCGCAGCGTACGTCCGCGGCGCGCGGAACCGGAGCCGTGTCGGTGTTCGGACTTGGAGGAGAAGGTGGATCGGCCGCGCGGAGAAACCAGAAGAAAGCGCCCCCCAGCACGATTGAAAGCCCCAAGCCCAGGATCGCGGCTCCCACGCGTCGTCGGGTGGAGCGCCGAGAGGCACGCGCCACGACTTCGTCGAGTGTGTTAGTGGGGTCCTGATCACGGACCGCGTCCTGTAGAAGCTGCGAGAGCTTCGTCATGGAATCCCTCCCAGTCGGAGTTGCAGCGCGCGGCGAGCTTCATGGAGTCGGGATCGAACCGACGCAGCCTTGATTCCGAGCAGGCGCCCGGCCTCTTCGCTTCCGATGGCGAGGTACTCGGACAGGACCACGACCTCTCGCTGCCTCCGGGGCAGGCTCTGAAGGGCTCGAAGGACGTCTACCCTGGTCTCCACGCCGGACACGCTTTCGACTGATGGCTCATTCATGGGGAGTTCGGACTCCCTTCGCAGACGGCGGCTTCGCTTCCGGTTCAGGTTGAAGGCCGTCTTGTACAGGTAGCCCGCTGGGGAGGCCATCGTTCGCACCCGATCCCACCTCTCGTACACCCGAACCATCGCTTCCTGAGCGAGATCCTCCGCCTCTGCATGACCGCGACCGAGGAGGAGCATGGCCCGATAGAGCCGAGCGTGCTCGGTTTCGAAGAACGATACGAAGGTCACGTCCAGCGGGACGCTCGCTGCCAACCGCGTGCCCAGTCTGGACATAACATGATGAAAACCCCTGGCGGGGCCGGAGAGTTCTGCTTCCGTCAGCGATTCTTGCGCCGGGGACCATAGCATGACGACCGGGGGTGGTCTGGCAACTGGGATCAGCGGGCCCCCGGGAGCGGGCCACAGGGCAGAGCCTGCCCCCCGAAGAGATTCCCTTTGCGTGACCCACGCCGTTCGGATCACCCGCAGGTGGGATTCCCCCGACTCAGCCCTCCTGGCCGCGCATCGCCGCGATGAGGATCTCGGCGACCTCGGGGCGGCTGAACTCGGGCGGTGGCTTCTCGCCGGCCCTGAGCATCTCGCGGACCTTCGTGCCGGACAGGATCACCCGGTGCTCGTCGTCGTGTGGACACGTCTTCGGGGAGGCCATGCCCTCGCACCGGTGGCAGTAGAAGGAGTGCTCGAAGAACAGCGGCGTGATCCCCAGCTCCTCGGCGTCGAACTCGTCGAAGATCCGCTGGGCGTCGTACGTCCCGTAGTAGTCGCCCACTCCCGCGTGGTCCCGGCCCACGATGAAGTGGGTGCACCCGTAGTTCTTCCGGCATATCGCGTGCCAGATGGCCTCCTTCGGCCCCGCGTAGCGCATCGCCGCCGGGAACACGCTCATCATGGCCCGGTCCTGCGGGTAGTAGCTCTCGAACAGGACCTCGTAGCAGCGCATCCGGACGTCCGCCGGGACGTCGTCCTGCTTGGTCGCGCCGACCAGCGGATGCAGGAGGAGCCCGTCGACGATCTCCAGGGCGCACTTCTGGATGTACTCGTGGGCCCGGTGGACGGGGTTGCGCGTCTGGAACCCCACCACCCGCCGCCACCCCCGGTCTCGGAAGGCCTGCCGGGTCTGTCCGGGGCTGAGCCGGTACCTGGCGAACGAGTCGTGATGGGGGAGGCGGAGGGCTCTCACCGGCCCGGCCAGCAGCCAGTCCCCGGCCTCCTCCAGGGCCCGGACGCCCGGGTGGTTCGTGTCCGTGGTCCCGAACACCGCCTGGGCCTCGGCCTCCCGGTCGCGCCGGAAAGACTCCTCGACCTGGAGCACGGCGATCGGCGAGCCCCCCGACGGCGAGAGGAGGACCACGGCGTCGGACCGCCCGACCCGCTTCACCTCCTCGTCGTCGAGGGAGAGGGTCACCGGGATCGTCCAGGGCAGCCCGCTCTCCAGGTGCATCGTCTGGATGATCGACCGGTAGTCCTTCTCGCCCTGGAACCCGCGGAGGGGCGACAGGGCCCCCACCGTGAGCATCTCCAGGTCGGACAGCTCCCGGCGGCCCACCTTGACCTTGGGGAGGTTCTCGGCCTCGGCGAGCAGCGAGTCGGCCTCCGGGCCGGTGGCCAGGAGGTCGACCAGCGTCCCGCCGTGCGGTTCGATCGCGTCCTGTTCGAGCATGGGATTCCTCACTTGGGTCGGGGAGGTCGGCGAGGGCCTAGCATAGCGGGCCCGACCGGGACCCCCATCGGTGGTCCGCCGGTATACTCCCTCCAGGGCTCTCCCCTCAGCCCCCGACGACCGCGAACCCCCGAGAGCCGCCATGGACCTCCTGCTCCCCCCCGACCTCGTCCGAGAGGTGAACGAGCGCCTCGAGGGCCGCCCGCCCCGGGACGTCCTCGACTGGGCGCTGCTCGAGTCCGGGCTCGACCGGATCGCCGTGGCCTCGTCGTTCCAGGCCGAGACCACGGTGCTGATGCACATGGCTGTCCAGGTGAAGCCCGACGTCCCCATCCTCTTCCTGGAGACGGGGTTCCACTTCGCGGAAACGCTCGCGTTCAAGGAGAGGCTCACCGAGCGGCTCGGCCTGAACGTGATCGACCTCCGGGGGGACGTCACCCCGGACACCCAGGCGGCCCGGCACGGCGAGCGCCTGTACGAGCGCGACCCGGGCCTGTGCTGCGAGCTGAACAAGGTCATCCCCCTCAAGCGGGCCCTCCGCGACCTCGATGCGTGGATCACGGGGCTCCGCCGGGACTCCTCGCCGACCCGGGCCGACGCCCCCATCGTCGACCAGTACGAGCTCGAGCCCGGCAAGACGCTGGTCAAGGTGAACCCGATGGCCAACTGGACCCGCAACGAGGTGTGGACCTACATCAGGGACCACGACCTCCCCACGCTCCCGCTGTACCGCCTGGGCTACATGTCGATCGGCTGCGCCCCGTGCAGCCGGGCGCTCTTCCCGGGCGAGGACGAGCGGGCCGGGCGGTGGGCGGGACGGATGAAGGCGGAGTGCGGGATCCACGTGGCCGAGACGGCCAGGGACGCGGAGGAGGTCACTCCGACGGCACGCGGAACCTGACCTCGTCCAGCGACACGGTTATCACCAGCATCCCCTGCTCGACCCGGACGTCGCGGTATCTGAGCCCCTCCACGATCGCGGGAAGGGGGAACGCGTAGGCGGCCTGGGGGAGATCCGCGGCCGCCAGGACCACGGACCGGCCGTCCAGCGAGACGTCGGCCTCCACCTCGCCGAGGCCCTCCACCCCCACGAAGGCCCTGGACCCGCGGAAGCTCACCGTGAGGGGGGCGCCCCGGGACCGGAACGCCGCGGTGACGTCCGGGCCGGTCAGGAGGGCCCGCCCCTCCCCCGACGCCGCCCTGATCTCGCCGGAGCTTCCCGACAGGAGCTGGCTCCTGGGGATGTCCACGTCGCGGAGCTCGATCTCTGTGCGCCGTATCCGCAGCGACCCGTCCTCGTACCCGTCGATGGCCACCCCGACCGCCGGGAACGAGGCCGACACGAGGTGGACCAGGAAGGGGAACCCCCCGAGATCCACGTCCGGCCGGTCCGGCAGGTCCAGGGACTCGCGGAGCTCGCGTCCCACCCAGAACTCGGCGAAGAGCCGCAGGCCGAGGTCCGCCCCCACCAGCAGCAGGGCGACGAGGAAAAGCGAGACCAGGGCCTTCCGCATGCTCGCGACTCCTACCCGAGGGCCGCCGGCGCCACGCTCGACCGCTTCAGACGTACACCGGGAGGGCGTCCCGGACCACGGCCACCTCGAGCCGATCCCGGAGGCCCAGGTAGTCGCCGTCCACCTGGACCGGGAAGGGCGCCGTCCCCTCGATCTCGACGTGCGAGGCGTCGTGAAGGTAGTCGATGTGCTTGGCCTTCGTGTGGCTGGCCGTCACGAAGACCTGCCACACCAGGCGGGGCAGGCCCCTGCGGGTCAGCTTGCGTGCCGAGAGCACGTCGAGCCCCTCCGCCGCCTCGGCGTCGGGCGTGAGCTTCAGGGTCCACCGCTTGAAGTAGGCGTAGGGGTGCGCGTTGCCGATCAGGACCGTGATGGAGCCCGGGAGCTCCCGCCCGTCGACCCGCACGCGGAGATCGGGCTTCCGCCCCGCGTAGGTTCCGACACCGGCCCTGAGCACGGCGAACAGGGCCGCCCACTCGTAGGACCGCCGGGTGGTCAGGTTCTTCCGGGAGAGCCGGGCCATGGCCGAGGCGTCCAGCCCCACCCCGCAGGAGAAGGTGAAGCGCCGGCCGCTGGCGTCGCCCACCGAGATGCGCCGGGGGGGGCCCTCCACGACCGCGTGGAGGAGCCGGACGGTGGCCTCGACCGGGTCGTCGGGCAGCCCCAGCCCCCTGGCCAGCACGTTGGTGGCTCCCCCGGGGATCAGCCCCAGGGCGACGTCGCTGCCCACCAGCCCGTTCACGACCTCGTTGATCGTCCCGTCCCCGGAGAACGCAACCACGAGGTCGAAGTCGCGCCCCACGGCCTCCCGGGCCAGCTCGGTGGCGTGGCCCCTGGCGTTGGTCTCGTGGACCTCGAGCTTGAAGTCGGCGGCCAGCGCCTTCTCGATCACCTCGACCACCGGCCGGGTAACCGACCGGGCCACCGGGTTCACCACCAGCAGCACCCGGCCGGGCCGGGATACGGCGCTCACCGCCGACCGCCGGACACCGGGGGCAGGAGGGCCACCTCGTCCTCCGGGGACAGGACCCTGCCCGGCTCGGCGCGCTCCCCGTTCACCACCGCCGAGCCGGCCCGGGCCACCTTGGAGAACCGCTCGCCGTACCGCTCCGCCAGGGCGTCGACGACCGACCGGACCGTGGGAGATCCCCCGCCGGCCTCGGCGACCTCGACGACCGGCGCGCCGGCCATCTCCCGCAGCGCGGCGAAGAGCCTCACGCGGACCACGCGGTCTCCCTCATGGACTCGATCTCCCGGGAAAGGCGGTCCGCGAACTCCCGGGTGAAGCCGTCCTCCCCGTGCCCGAACCGCGACGCGAGGAGCAGGCGCTTCGGCTCGCCGGCCCGACGGTACAGCCGCCAGGCCTCGCCCTCGTCGAAGTAGTGGTCGTCGCGGCCGTGGACGATGACGAGGGGGATGGGGGCGATCTTGGCCACGACGTCCTCCGGCGACTCGGGCTCCTCCCACAGGCGCGAGAGCCGGACCCCGACCGTCCGCATCAGCCCCCGGCCCCACCGGGTCGACGTGAGCCGGGTCATCCTCCGGACGGCCTCGGTCCCGTGGCCCACCCACCGGGCCGGCGTGGAGACGGCGACCACCGCGTCGACCCCCCCGATCAGCGCGGCGTGGCGGATCACGGCGATCCCTCCCATGGAGGCCCCCACCGTGACCACCCGGCCGTGGCCGTCGGCGCGAGCCAGGGACACCACCGCCGCGACGTCGTCGATCTCCCGGCCCCCGAAGGAGCATCTCCCGGAGCTCTCCCCGTGTCCCCGGAGGTCGAACGCGTAGACCGTGAACCGCTCGCCGAGCATCTCTGCCAGCCGGGCCACCCGGGGCTTGCGGTGCCACCCCATGAAGCCGTGGCACAGGACCACGGCCGTGTCGCCCGTCCCGAGGCGCGCTCCGACCAGCCGCACGCCGTCCGAGGTGGTCACGGCGAGGGGCCCCACAGGCACGCCGAAGCGATGGGACCACGCCCGGAGCAGCGAGATCATCGGTTGCCAAGGGTACCGGAAACGGTGTATCCGGCCGGCCGGGGGTCTGCTACCGTGCCGCGGAAGGCCATGGCCAGGCTCGTGATGCTCTCGGACCGGCTCCCGGCCCGGGCGCTCCCCGCCCTAGAGGCCCTAGACGTGGACCTCAAGGTCGAGCCCCTGTCGGCGAGCTCCCTCGTGCACCTCCCCGACCTCGCGCCGGAGGGGGTGGTCGTGGACGCCTGCGAGAACCCCCCTCACGCCTTCGCCATACTCCAGGCCCTGGCCGGGGCCGACACGGGCGTGCCGGTGATCGTGGTGGTGGACCGGGAGCACCTCGAGCGGCACCCCTGGCACGAGGCCGCCGACGAGCTCGTCTTCCCCGGCGCACCCCCGGCGGAGCTCCGCGTGCGCCTGGCGATGCTCCACCGGCGCTTCGCGGGCGGGGGGGAAGAGGTCGTGCGCCTCGGTCCGGTGACCCTCTCGGTCGACAGCTACCAGGTCCTCGTGGACGGCCGGCTCCTCGACCTCACCTACAAGGAGTTCGAGCTCCTCCGGTTCCTGGCCTCCCGTCCCGGTCGGGTGTTCACCAGGGCCGCCCTCCTCCGCGAGGTGTGGGGGTACGACTTCTACGGCGGGACCCGCACGGTCGACGTCCACGTCCGCCGGCTCCGGGCCAAGCTGGGCCCGGGAGGCGAGCACCTGATCGAGACGGTCCGCGGGGTGGGGTACAGGGCCGCCGACCTCTGAGCGGCCCGTGGAGGTCGGGGCCTTCCCGCTTCAGTCGGCGACGCCGGACAGGACCGCCTCGGCGGTGGGGACCTCCTCGGCGGTTGGGACCGACTCCTCGACCGGCGCCGGGTCGCGGCGGGTCCGGGCGAGCGGGAGGCTGAACGAGAACGTCGATCCGGCCCCGGGCGAGGACCGCACCCATATCAGCCCGCCCATGGCCTGCACCAGCTGGCGGGCGATGTAGAGGCCCAGCCCGGTCCCGCCGGCCGTCCGGGTGGTCCCGTTGTCGATCCGGTGGAACCGGTCGAAGACCCGCTCGCGCTCGGAGGCGGGGATCCCCGGGCCGTGATCCCGCACCCACGCGACGGCTCTCTCGCGCTCCCGGACCAGGCCTACCTCGATCGTGGAGCCCGGAGGCGAGTACTTAACGGCGTTCGACAGGAGGTTCGCCAGCACCTGGGACACGCGGATCGGGTCGGCGGTGGCCAGCGTGGCCGGCTCCACCCTCCCCGTGATGGTCCGGTCGGGATGGTCCTCCGAGCACATCTGGACCTCCTCGGCGACCAGCGCCGAAAGGTCGACCGTCTCGGGCCGGACCTGGAGGCTCCCCGACTGGATCTGGGTGGTGTCGAGCAGCTCGCCGATCAGCCGCTCCAGGCGGGTGGTCTGTCGGAGCATGATCTCGTAGTACTCGTGCAGCTCGGCCTCGGGGGCGACCAGGCGCCGCCGGACCAGCGCCGAGAGGAAGCCCTTGAGGGGCGTGAGCGGCGTCCGGAGCTCGTGGGACACGGTGGAGACGAACTCCGCCTGGAGCCGCTCGGTGGCGAGCTGCGCCGTGACGTCCCGGGCCACGACCACGTACCCCCGCCGGCCCCCCGCGACGGCCGGCACGGGGTTCACCGTGTACCGCATCCAGCGCTCGGCGCCCGGCTTGGTGCGGATCAGCCCGTCCCGGGTGGAGCCCTGCTCGGACTGCACCAGGTCGAGGGGCCGCCCGATCAGCGCCTCGAGGTCCCGCCCGATGGCCTCGTCCGCGGCGAACCCGGTGATCCGTTCCATGGCCGGGTTCCACGTCGCGACCAGGCCGTCCATCCCCACGGTGAAGATGCCGTCCGAGGTGTTGGCGATGATGTCGGCGAGCTCGCCGCGCTGCGCCTCCAGCTCGTCGGTGGCCTTCTTCAGCGAGTGGGTCCGGGTCATCATCTGGCGGGCGAACACGAGCGGCGCGATGAACACCACGATGGACAGCACGCCCTCGTGGACGAAGAAGGTCGCTATGACCACCCCGAAGAGCGCCAGCCCCATGTACGAGAGGACCAGCTCTCCGAGGATCCCGCGGTGCATCTCCCGGATCACCCCGCGGGTGGGCTCGGGCGAGGCCAGCCGCACGAACCAGGCGACGAGGACGACGTTCACCGAGTAGCCCACGACCGTGGCCAGGGCCACGGCCGCCGTCTTCACGTACCAGCTCGCGTCGATGTCGGCGAGCGCGTGGAAGATCCAGCCC
>JACQTL010000304.1 GCA_016210805.1 Actinomycetota bacterium
CCGACGGCGAGCCCCTGGGGACCACGCCGGCCACTTTCGAGATCCTCCCCCAGGTCCTCAACCTCAAGATCTGACCCCCCCGCCCACCCCGAAGGTGCCCAGGCGGGTCCGGCGGTCGGTCACGTCGTCCTCGGTCAGGGCCATCTCCCGGTCCCGGGCCAGCCGCCTCTCGACCTCCAGGACGGTAGCTCCCTCCGCCACCGGGCCGGCCAGGTCGGGTTCCTCCCGGATCATGCGGAGGGCGCCCTCCGAGTCGTCGCCGAACCGCTCCACCCTCCGCCGTCCGTCGTCGGGGGGCAGTCCGGTCCTCTCGGACTTCAGCGCGGCCCGCCCGAGCGTGGGCCGGATGGACCCCGTGAACCCCAGGCGGATCCCGGTGGACAGGCACGGCCCGCGCCGGCCGAGGAGCCGCTCCACCCGGTCCACCAGCTCCTGGGCCATGGCCCGGTAGGTGGTGAGCTTGCCGCCGGTGATCGTGAGGAGCCCGGGCGGCTCCGCGTAGATCGCGTGCTTGCGGGACAGGTCGGCCGTGGCCCCGCCCTTCCCGCTGAGCAGGGGGCGGAGCCCGGCCCACTCGCCCACCACGTCGGCCTCGGTCACCGAGGGGAAGGCCCGGGTGACGGCGTGGAGCACGTAGGCCCGGCCGGCCGGATCCACCCGGGGGTCGTTCAGGTCCCCCTCGTGGGGGGTGTCCGTCGTTCCGGCGTAGACGCGGTCGCCCCACGGGACCACGAACACGTACCGCCGGTCGCCCGCCCCCGAGGGGATGAACACCGCCGCCCTCGTGCCGACGGCTCCCGGCCCGAACACGAGGTGGACGCCCTTGCTCGGGGAGAGGTGCCGGGGATCTCCGGCCGCCATGCCCTGGACCCGGTCCGCCCACACCCCGGTGGCGTTCACCGTCACCCTGGCCCGAACCTCGAACGACTCGCCGGACAGCGTGTCCCGGACCCTGGCCCCGGTCACGCGCTCGCCTCCGGTGAGCCCGACCACCAGGGCGTGGTTGGCCACCAGGGCCCCGTGACCCGCCGCGGCGCGGGCGACCTCCAGGGTCAGCCGGGCGTCGTCGGTGGCGCACTCCCAGTACTGGAGCCCGGGGGCCGGGCGAGCCAGGCCGGGGACCGCCGCGGCGACCTCGCGCTCGTCCACGGCGCGGTGGCGACCGATGTTCCGGCCCCAGGCCAGGAGGTCGTACGTGAGCAGTCCGGCCCGGAACGCGGTCCGGAGCGAGCGCCGCCGGGCCGGCAGGAACAGACGGACCGGACGGACGAGGTGGGGGGCCAGCCGGAGCAGGACGGCCCGCTCCCGGAGCGACTCGTGGACCAGCCCGAGCTCGGCCCGCTGGAGGTACCGCACGCCTCCGTGGACCAGGCGGGACGACCGGCCGGAGGTGCCCGAGGCGAAGTCCTCCCGCTCCACCAGGCCGACCGAGAACCCCCGGGACGCGGCGTCGAGGGCCACCCCGGCGCCGGTGATGCCGCCGCCGACCACCAGGACGTCCAGCTCGGACTCGGCCATGCGCTCGAGGTTCCGCCGGCGTGCCTCGGCGTCGAAGGGGATCACGGCGCGATGGTACTTTGCGGGCCGTGTCCCGACGCCTGCTCGACCGCGTGACCCGGGCGACCCGTGCGGCGGAGGAGGCCGGCCTCGCCGGGATCCTGGTCACGCCGTCCGCCGACCTGGTCTACCTGGCCGGCTACGACCCGCCCCCGCTCGAGCGCCCGACGTGCCTGGTCCTCAGGCCGGGGACCGAGCCCGTCCTCCTCGTCCCCGAGCTCGAGGGTCCCAGGGCCCGGGGGTCGCCGCTGGGAGGCTCCCTGGAGGTCCGGACCTGGCCGGACGGGGACGACCCCTACCGGGCCATGGCCCGGCTACTCCCGGAGCACGGGACGGTGGGCGCCTCGGACCGGATGTGGTCGCTCCACCTCCTCTTCCTCCAGCGGGAGGCCCCCGAGCTCGGCTTCGTCCCGGCCTCCGGGGTCCTGGGACCCCTGCGGGCCGTCAAGGACGAGGGCGAGCTGGACATCCTCGGGCGGGCCGCCCGGGCCACGGACGAGGCCTTCCGGCGGATCGCCAGGGACCGGATCGAGGGTCTCAGGGAGGAGGAGGTCGGGGAACGGCTCGCCGGCCTCCTCCGGGAGCAGGGCCTCGACGGGGTCAACTTCACGATCGTCGCCTCGGGGCCCAACGGGGCCTCCCCTCACCACGAGCCGGGGGGCAGGGCGCTCCGCCAGGGGGACGCCGTCGTCCTCGACTTGGGCGGCCGGGTCGGCGGGTACTGCTCGGACCTGTCGCGGACGGTGTGCGTGGACCATCCGCCCAGGGGGTTCCGGGAGGTCTACGACCTGGTCCAGGAGGCCCAGGAGGCCGCGTTCGGGGCCGTGGCCCCCGGCGTCCCGGCCGAGGAGGTGGACCGGGCCGCCCGCGACGTGATCGGGGCGGGCGGCCACGGCGATCGGTTCATCCACCGGACCGGCCACGGGATCGGGCTCGAGGAGCACGAGGGGCCCTACATCGTCGAGGGGAACCGGGAGCCCCTTCGGCCGGGGATGTGCTTCTCGATCGAGCCGGGGATCTACGTCGAGGGGGCCTTCGGGGTCCGCATCGAGGACATCGTCGCCGTCACCGACACCGGCGCCATCCGCCTAAACCACGCCACCCGCGACCTCGAGCTCGTCACCTGACCCCCGCGCCATGTCACCCCGCGGAGGGCCCGGCCTGACACCCACCTGCGGAGGGATCGCCTGGTTGCGCCGCGAGGGGGCTCCTACGCTGCGATGTTCTCGCCGCGGCTCCGCGCCTCACGGCGCTCCGCCGCGTCTACGCCTGCATCTTCGCCGGACCCCCTCGCGTCGCAACCGTGGTCGGACCCCGGCGGCACCGGGGTGCGTGGCGAACGCACGGGCACGGTCCCGCGTCCGGCCCTCGGGCGGTGCGGGCGCGCCGGCGCTGGCGGGCGGGAGGGTCCCGTGGAGCACGTTGAACGGACCGCCACCTCTGAATCTCGCCCGCCGCCTCCTCAA
>JACQTL010000319.1 GCA_016210805.1 Actinomycetota bacterium
GCCGTACGTGGCCTGCCGGGCCTGGCCCCCGATCGCGTGCAGCCGCGCGGCAACGTGGCCGAGGGCCGCGATGAACGCCCCGTAGGACGAACCGACCCCGATGTGCCGCCCGAACGTGGACAGGCCGCAGAGGATCCCCGACATGGCGTCCTCGCATATCCCGCCCGTCGTCATGAGGCGGGCCTCGGGGTTGTCGCGGAGGTTCAGGAACCCCTCCCCGAACCCGGCCCCGACTCCGTCGACGCTGGTCGAGCCGAGGAGGTCCGCCGCGGCGGCGATGAGCGCGCCCCCGCTCTCCCGGTTGTAGTGGTTGAGGACCCGGCCCAGCTCGGCCCGGAGGGTCGTGTCGGTCCCCGGGGCCGGTCGGAGCCCGGCCGGGACGGCCCCGGCGGCGTCGAGCGTGCTCGCCGCTGCGTGGGCCTTCCGGGCGTCGGGGCCGCCCTCCCGGGGGACCCGCCCCATGGCGTCCAGCCGCCCCCTGGCGTCACGGAGCCGCTCGGCCAGGAAGGCCACGGTGGCCTCCTCCCGCTCCAGGACCCGGCGGACCACCGAGAGCGCCGCCCAGAAGCAGCGCTCCATGACCGCCGGCCCGCCCGCGCCGGAGCAGAGAGGCTCGCCCGCGCAGGAGGGGAGGGTCTCCCCGTAGGGCTCCACGAAGGGGGCCATGGCCCCGTAGAACTCCGGCGAGCAGAGCCCGTGCCCCGCGCCGTGCGATGCCCGACCCTCGATCCCGTACCGCCACCCCTTGACCGTGGGGTAGATGACGGCCGTGGGCTGGCCCGTGGCGATCTGGAGGGCCCGGCGCTGCGCCGCGGCCACCTGCCTGAGGTCCTTCCCGTCGGCCACGCGCACGACGTTCCAGTCGTGCAGGAAGAACAGCTCGGCCGGGTCCCACTGGACGTAGTCGCCCGGGGTGCCGTCGGTGCGGCAGACGTGGTTCGAGTCGATCGAGGCCTGGTTCCAGTCCAGGTGGAGGATCGCGTTGTCCAGGCGGAGGGTTCCGGCGGCGGCGAGGGCCTCGGCCACCCGGCCGGGGGTCAGGCCGCCCTCTCCCTCGACGATGTGGACCCGCGGGGCCCGCTCCCCGAAGGTGTCCCGGGCCCCGAGGGCCAGGCCGATCGATGAGGCCACCCCGACGCCCGAGGCCCCGGTGGCCAGGCGGACGAAGGGGGTGGCCGGCGTGGGGTGGCCGTCCAGGGCCTTGGCCTCGAACTCCTGGAAGAGCGGGGTATCGGTGGTCGGGTTCCTGCGGAACCCGAGGAGGTCCTCGAGGCGGAGCTGGTGGCGTGGATCGGGCGGGAGGAGGTCGGGCGCGGCGATGCGCAGGATCTCGTTGCGGAGGGCCCACAGGGCGTACAGCCCCAGCGCCTTGTGCCCGGCGGCGTAGGAGATCACGTCGGCGTCGAGCCGGTCCGGGCCCAGGGGGTCGTAGTCCATGCCCCCGAACAGGAGTGGCGCGACGATCCTTCCCGACGAGATCGACCCGCCCGGGTGCCCCGACATGGGGGCGTAGTTGTACATGGCCGCGCAGAGCGACCGGTAGATCAGGTCGAAGGTCTCGAAGTGGGCGACCTCGTCGTCCGAGATGGCGATGTCCTCGTCGAGGACGTCGTGGATCTCCCGGACGGCGCCGCGCCGTGCGCCGAAGCTGAGTCCCATGGCCGTCTCCTCCCGCAGGGCGAGCCAGTCAAGGGAACGCCTGAGCGCGCCACCCCGCCGCGGCCGAAGGCCCCTGTGCGGCCGGGCCTTCCGACCCCTCCCGGACGGGGGAGGCTCTCCGTTCGCTCAGGGAGCCGGCTCGTCGGCGGACCGGCGGACGGCCTCGGCCAGCTCCTCGAGGGACCGCCCGCTCGACCTGGCCAGGCCCATGACGTAGCACAGGAGGGGCGCGTTCGTCCGGTCTCCGCTCGAGTGGGAGGCGATCCTGGCGACGTCGAGGAGGGTCTCGGAGTCGCTCCCCGAGAGGGCGAGCTCACCGGGATCCATCCCGGCGGCCCCCGCCACCTCGCCGGTCACGCGATCGATCCACGTCATGTCGGTACCTCCCTCGCTCGACTGCCCGGCTCCGACCGTACACCCCGCCCGAAGCGCCCGAGCCGTCCCGCTCCGCCATCGGGTCCCGCGTCCGCCCTACGCCCTGACGAGGTCCACCCGTGTGTCGAAGAAGGAGACGCTCCCCCCGATCGGGTCGGTCACCGGGCCGGTCCGCATGTGGTCGTCCAGCCGGAGCAACGCGTTGACCGGCACCCCCTTGCCACGCCGCGGGTCGCCTCGGACGACCTGGCCGTCGATCTCGACGTCCGAGGCGCCGTACGCCCAGTGGCCGAAGTGGTGCGAGACCGCGATGGTCCCCGGCCGCAGGCCCTCGAGCACCCTCAGGGAGCCCTCGACCGCCCGCCGGTCGCCGTTGCCCAGGTCGAAGCGACCGTCGGGAAGGGTCCTCGAGACGAGGCGGACCCGGTCGCCCTCGGCCAGGCCGAGACGGGCCGCGTCGGCCGCCGAGACCAGCACGAAGTTCTCGGGGGCCAGGCTGGTCTGGGACCAGTAGGTCCCGGGCGTCCGGCTCTGGGTGGCGAACGCCTCCTTGAAGGTGATGAGCTGGAACGGGTACCCGGGGTCCTCGAGCGAGGTCCCGTCGCTGGCCGCGGCGGGGTCGTACCTGGGCAGGCCGTCGAAGGGCCGGCCGGTGATCGAGTCCCTGGTCGTGGCCACCCTCTCCAGGTAGAGGTGCCAGGTTCCGCCGAACGCGTGGGCCATGTGGTCGCCGGAGTAGGCGTGGTCGAAGCCGCCGAACCGGCCGCCCCGGTTGAGCACGTAGACGACCTTCCGCCAGGCCTCCGGCCCGGCGGCCTGCCGCCACCGGTCCTCGTCGAACACGCTGGGGGGCAGGTGCCGGCGGGCCGCCCGGAAGACGGCCAGCTCGGCGTCGTCCGCGTCGGGGACCGCGTCACTCCCGTCCCCGGCGTCGCCCACCGCCAGGTTGGCCACGACCTTCAGGTAGTAGTCGTCGGGGTGGGCCAGCCGGAGGCCGGGCCCGAAGCCGTCGGCGCCGAACCCCGGCAGATCGAGACGCTCGGCGACGGCCAGCATGACCGCCTCCATGCTGATCGGCATGTCCTGGCCGCCCACGGTCACGATCTCGGTCACGGGAGCGGCCGCGGGCTGGCGGATCGGCGTCGACTTCACCGCCGGCTGGAGCACGTCGCCGGGGCTCGCCCACCGCTCCAGGTAGGTGAGGTCGGGGAAGATGTAGTCCGCGTACATCGACGTCTCCCCGATGACGATGTCGGTGGCGATGAACAGGGGGATCGCCTCCCTGCTCCGGAGGACGCGGATCTGCTCGGCCCCGCCGGGGACCGAGTAGGCGGGCGTGCCCATGTGCAGCCACAGCGCCTTCACCGGGTACGGGTACCGGGCCCCCGCGGCGGGGAGCACGTCGTGGAACATCTCCGAGGCGAGCGGGTACCACGGTCGCGTGGCCGGGTACCCGTCCCGGGCGTAGAGGGTCGAGGACTCGTACCTCGCACCCTCCCGCGAGATCTTCACCCCGAAGGCGGGCTGCTTCAGTGGGTTCATCAGGGCGAATACGTGCGGGTGAGGGGTCTTCTCGGAGAGGTCGTCCCACGACCCCCCGCCGTCGGCCAGGCCGCCCTTCCAGTCCTGGTTGCCGATCAGCACGTTGAGCGAGTTGATGGCCTGGAGGGCGTGGAACCCTCCGGCGTGCTGGGCCGGCCCCCTGTACACGTCGATCGCGGCGCGCTTCCCGTGAGAGGTGAACTCCTCGGCGAGCTCCGCGATGGCCTCGGGAGAGACGCCGGCGAGCTCAGCGTACTCCTCCAGGGTCCGCTCCATGGCCCTGTCCCGGAGCAACGTGAACACGCTCTTCACCGGGATCCCGCTGAGCGAGGTGTCGACCTCCAGCCGGGCGGTCGTGGCCAGGTCGTGGCGGAGGGGACCGTCGTCCGTCAGGACCACGAAGTACGTCGGGGGCGCCGGCGTGGCCGGGGCCGGCATCCCCGGGACGGGCGCCGGAGGTTCGGGAGGAGGGGGGATCTCCATGCCGAGGTCGGTGGCCCGCAGGAGGGTCATCGTGTCGGTGCGCACGAGGTGGGTGGCGTCGGTGGTCGTCGTCTCGCCGTCCGCCACCGCGGCCTCGAGGTTGGGGTTGGCCAGGTACGAGGCGTCGTACCGCTCGTTCTCGAGGATCCACCGCATCATCCCGAGGGCCAGGGCCGCGTCGCCTCCCGGCTTCACGGGGATCCACCGCCACGCCTTCCCGGCGCTCTTGGAAAGACGTGGGTCGATCACCGCGACCTTCAGGCGCCCCTCGGTGACGGCCCGGGTGACCAGCTCGGCCATCGGGGTCAGCCCGAAGTTGGCCTCCGCGAAGCCGGTCCCCCAGAAGATGACGAACTCCGAGTTCAGGAAGTCGGGCATGAAGTGCTTCTTGCCCTTGCCCGTCGCGAAGTCGCGGGTCATCTCCTGGGTGCAGACGAAGATCGACAGCTCGCAGATCGATGTGTGGGGCAGCACGTTCACCGACCCGAACCCTTCGGTCACGAACCGCTTGGCGAAGTCCACCTGGGTACGGTTGATGCGCCCCGGCAGGAACACGAGCTGGTTGTTCCCCGGGCCGAGGTCCGGGTGCTCGGGATCGATCAGCGCGTCCACGTTCCCGGCGTGCCTGGCGGCGAAGTCGTCGACCGACATCTCCCCGGCCTGGACGAGGGACACGTCGGCGGCCATCGCGGCGGCGGCCTCGCCGTCGCCGAGGGTCCGGATGGCCCTGAGGCCCTCCACGGGCCCCTCGCCGAACAGGTCGCCCCCCTCGACGATCTCCTCCACGGCGCGGTGGAAGTCGATCGTCTGCCACCGGCCGCTCCCTCGGGGGCCGACCCGCTTCAGGACCGTCCGGAGGCGGTACGGGTCGGCGTAGGTCTGGACGCCCGCCTGGCCCTTGGGGCAGAGCTTGCCGTCGATGCTCGCCGCGACGTCCGGCGCCGTGTCGTAGGGGATGTTCGGCAGGACGTGCTTGGGCGAGTAGGGGCTCCCGTCGATCTTGACCAGCACGCCGTCCTGGAACTTCGCCTTCAGGGCGCACCGCACCTGGCACTGGAGGCACGTCGTGTAGATGACGTTCTCCGGGGAGGCCAGCGCGTAGGGCTCCTCGGGGGAGAGGTACGGCGGGAAGCTCCGCAGGGTCCTGGCCGCCGCGATCCCCCCGCCGCCCAGGAGGGCGGCCGCCCCCACCAGGGCTCCGCCCTTCAGCAGGTCCCGCCGCCCCAGGCCGAGGCCGGGGCCGGGGATGGGCTCGACGGGCTCGGGGGTGGGCTCGGGCGTGGGCTCGGGACTGGGAGCCACCGCCGGCCGGTCGCCGGCCGGGGTCCGCCGCCGCCGGCCGATTCCCGCCCCCACGGGGAGGTACTCGACGGCCAGCGAGAAGAGCAGCACGCCCAGGGCGGTGAGACCCACGGCGATGAGCCACTCCATGGCGCCCGGGAAGTACCGATAGGCGAGCCGGGGGTCCTGGAACGCGGTGTCCAGACCGGGGAGCTCCGGGACGACCAGGCCCGGGATCACGATGTTCAGCCGGATGGCCAGGACCCCCAGGACGGTGAGTGCGCTGGCCGTGCCCAGCAGGGCTCTCGAGCCCCGGCGCACGCCGAGCCAGATCAGGGTCAGGGACACCACGCCGGCCAGCCCGACCTGCCCCACCCAGAACACGAACGCGTAGGGACCGAACATCACGGCGTGCCAGGCCTGCACCGTGTCGGTCTCGCCGCCGTACAGGCCGGTGAGGATCTCCGAGGTGACCAGGAGGAGGTCGATCGTCACGAACAGAGCCGTGGTCTGGCCGAGCCGCCGGAGCAGCCCGACGTGGCCGGGATCGGACCGGTCGCCGAACAGCGCGGTCAGGAAGGTCATCAGGGCGGCCCCCGAGGCCAGGGCGGAGACCAGGAAGACGATGGGGAACATCCCCCCGAACCAGAATGGGCGGGCTCCGACCACGCCGAAGATCGCGCCGACGCCTCCATGGACGGCCACCGCCACCGGGACCCCCACGATGGCCAGGACCTTCACCCAGCCCCGGGTCCGCCGTCGGTGGTCCTCGAGGGCGACGGATCCGGCCGGGGGGCGGTAGCGGAGCGAGAGCACCCGCCCGAGGAGCCGCCGGACCCCGACCCCCTCGGTGGCCATCCGGGCCAGGTCCTCACGCGTCAGGAACCAGAGCTCCACCGCCATCAGGGCGAAGTACCCGAGGTACAGCCAGACGACCACGGCCATCACCGACCCGAAGTGCGGGAAGGCCAGGGCGTGCCAGAACCGGAAGGGCTTGCCCAGGTCTATGGCGATGAAGATCATCGAGCCGGCCAGAGAGAACAGGGCGGACAGGAGGGCCAGGCGGCCCACGCGCTCGAACCGGCGCATGCCGAACACGTAGACCAGGCTGGACAGCAGGAAGGACCCCGCGGACAGCCCGATGAAGTAGATGTAGAGCGCCACCCACAGGCCCCAGCTCACCGAGCTCGTCAGGGAGGTGACGTCGCTCTCCCCGAACAGGCGAAGCCACAGCCCGATCAGGCCCCCGAGACCGAGGACGGCGAGGGCGGAGTACAGGAGTCGCTTCATCGTCGCTCCCTCATCTCAGGTAGTAGACCTTCGGCTCGGTCCCGAGGTCCTCCTTCAGCCGTTCGGAGTTCTCCCGGCCCACCAGGGTGGAGACCAGGCTCTCCGGATCGCTCAGGTCGCCGAAGTAGGTGGCCGCCCCCACGCAGGTCGTCGTGCAGGCCGGGAGCATCCCGGCGTTCAGGCGGTGGAGGCAGAAGTTGCACTTGCGGACGTTGCCGATCGGCGAGGCGGTCCCCTTCCTCGGCCAGCTCTTCCCGTACTCGGGGGACGGCGAGGCCTCGTACGCCTCGTGCCGCGGCGTCCCGTCGGTCCACCGCTCGCCCCAGTCGAACGTCCGGGCGCCGTAGGGACAGGCCGCGTTGCAGTAGCGGCACCCGATGCACTTGTCGTAGTTGATCTCCACCACTCCGTCCGGCCGCGAGTACGTGGCCGCCACCGGGCACACGTCGGTGCATGGCGGCTGATCGCACTGCATGCAGGGCCGGGGGAGGAACTGGCGGGCGACGTTGGGGTAGGTGCCGACCTCCTGGTCGGTGACCGGCCGGTACACCACGCCGGGTGGGAGGTGGTTCTCGGCCACGCACGCCACCGTGCACGCGGAGCACCCCACGCACTTGCGCAGGTCGATCACCATCGTCCAGCGGCGCTGCTCGAGCGGCTTCCTCAGGGCGCGCTGGAGGTCGCGCTGCATCCGGACGAGGATCCCCTTCCCGTCCTCGGGGAGGTCGATGTCGGCTCGGGGTGGGACCCTCGGGCCGCTCGCGTTCGCGGCGGCCGGGGCCGCCTGGGCCAGGGCCGTCGCCGCCGTGCCGGCCCCGGCGAGGGAGGTTCGCAGGAACCTGCGCCGCGAGACCGTCCTGGGCTCCCCGGACGCGACGGACGCCGGCCGAGCCGCGCGGGCAGGCCCTCGCGGTGGACGGGCGGAGCGGGACGCCAGGACGCGGACCAGCCGGGCGAGGGCCCGTGACCCCACCGAGGGGCTGACCACCGCCGCCGCGCCGGCCCGCTCGGCCCGCTCGGTCGACTCCCGCCCGAGCGCCCCGAGGACCAGCAGGACCGGGGCTCCCTCGGATCCCGCCCGTGCCGGCCAGCCGTCGAGCTGCCCGTCGAGGGGCTCGTCGATCCGGAAGAGCACCACGCCTGGTCGCAGTGACGCCATCCGGTCGGCGAGGTCGGGACCCGGCGCCGCCTCTCCGACGGAGGTGAGGTCGGTCGCCCGGGTGACCCGACGGACGATCCCGGCACGATGCTCCTCGTCCCGACCGACGACCAGAACGGTGACCGCCATCGCCTGCCTCCCATGCCGGAGAGCTGCTCGTGCTTCGATGCAGCGATGCTGCCCGGCGGTCCGGAGGCCTCCAAGGCCGAAAGACCCCCCGGGACGGGGACCCCAAGCCGTCCGATCGGTCCGTCACGGCCCGCCGGTTTGGGAGGGGCCGTGCGGTGAGAGAAAACCTGTACAAGCCCGCACAGGAGGAGGGGTCGAACCGATGATCCGCCCGCGCTCCGCCTTCATCGCCTTCGCCGCGCTCGCCCTGCTGGCCGGGGCGCCGCCCGCGGCCCTGGCCCACGAGGTCGACCACGCCGACCACGCCGCAGCCGGGAATCCGATGGCCACGGCCGTGCTGTCTGGCGCCGAGCTCGTCGACTCGGACGGCGGCACCACCGGCGGCCATGTGACCCGCCAGGGGAACCGGCTCTACGTCGGCGCGTACGGCCTCGGGTTCCGCATCTTCGACGTGTCCAACCGGGAGAACCCGGTCGAGATCGGCGGCTATCTCCCGGGGAACCGGGCCGACGCCGTGCCGGACGCCGCGACGTACCGGGTCAAGGGGAAGACGAGGCACCTCGCGGTGCTGAACGGCACCCGCCGGACGACGTTCACGCAGGAGACCCGGACCGACCGGTCGGAGTTCCTGGACGTCACCGACCCCGCGAACCCGATCCTCCTCGCCGAGTTCGTCGGCCAGGAGGACGGCGAGGCCCACAACGGCGACATCGTGGATCAGCGGCGGCTCTGGCTGCCGTCCGGAGGGGCCGGCCCCGACGGGATCAACGGCCTGCGGATCTACGACCTCCGCCCGACGATCAGGACGCCCGCCGCCAAGTGCCGACCCGCGGACGCCGACAACCCCTGCGCGCCGGTGCGGCTGTTCAACGGGAACCCGGTGGCCCTGTGGGAGAGCTCGCCGTTCCGCCAGGGCCGGCCGGTGGGGGCGGCCTTCACCCACACGCACGACGTCTCGGTCTACGTGGGGCACCCCGTGCGGATGGGCGGGAAGACCGTCAAGCGAGACATCGTCCTGCTCGCCGAGGGCGGGAGCTACGCGAACGACGCCGGGAACACCGGCAGCGTGTTCGTGATCGACATCACCGACCCCCGGAAGCCGGTGGTGCTGCTCCGGTGGATGCACGAGACCGGTCCGGACCACCACCCGATCCGGTACCACCACGAGGCCCAGTTCCTGGAGAGCGACCCCCGGCTGATGCTGGTCACCGACGAGGATCTCCACCACCCCTGCGGCGAGGACGGCGGCGACCCCGTCGACACCGCCGGCGGGGGCGTGGTGGCCGTGCGGCTCTCGGCCGACCTCGCCGACGCGACCGAGTTCTCGGAGTGGTTCATCCCGCTCGGCACGCCGGCGCCCGTGTGCTCGGTGCACGTCATGTCGACCCGGGGGAGCCTGATGGCGTTCGGCTCGTACAACGCCGGGCTCCAGGTGGTCGACTTCGCCGACCCGGCCAACCCCGTGCGGGTGGCCGAGGCGATCATGCCGGGCACCACGGCCTGGGGCGCGCTCTGGTACGGGGACGTGATCTACATCGGCGACATGACCCGGGGCCTCGACACCTTCCGGTACACGGGAGGCTAGGCGCCGTCCAGCGCCGCGAAGCGGGCGTCGGCCGGGACCTCGATCCCGAACGCCGTTCGCAGCAGGGGGACGACCTCGTCCCTGGCGAGCTCGCGATCCTCGACGCGATCCCCGTCGGTCACCGTGTAGGTGAGGTCCCGGAGCACGTGGGTGGCCTCCGCCGTCTGGCGCTGGGCGGTCAGCCTGGTCACGAAGCCGCTCGACGGGTGGGTGCTGGTGAACCAGTTCGCCATCTCGAAGTCGATCGGGTGGCGGGCCTCGGGCACGAACGCGTACTGGTCCTCCCAGGCCTCGCCGCGGTGGAGTTGCAGGACGCGGCCCCCGTCCTCGTGGGCCAGCCGGTACGTCCTCCCGTTCTGGACGTGCTCCTCTTCGTCCATCGCGATCGGCTCCAGGGGGCCGTCGGCGCCGAACCCGACGTCGGCGAGCCACCCGGCGCCGTCGAGGCGCACCACGAGCACCATGTGGGTGCGCGGCCGGATCGCCGTCGCACCGGCCCGCACGCGGGCCTCGCAGGGGATGGGCTCGAACCCGATGGCCCGCAGGACGTGCATGAACAGGGTGTTGTGCTCGAAGCAGTAGCCGCCCCGCCGCCGCCCGACCAGCTTGTCCTCCAGGCTCTCGAGATCCAGGCGGATGGGCAGCCCCATCTGGATGTCCAGGTTCTCGAAGGGGATGGCCGTTGCGTGGGCCAGGTGGACTCCGCGGAGGGTGGGGACGTCCACCGCGAGCGGGCCCTCGTACCCGACCCGGGCCAGGTACGCGGGGAGGTCCATCGCCCGCTCGCTGGACGTCACGGGGCAGTCTAGGCGGGCTGGACGGCCAGCTGCTCCCCGGGGGTCAGGCAGGGGACCTCGTGCATGCGGTGGTCGTGGCGGACCACCAGCCTGGTCCCGTCGGCGAGCTCGGGCTCGTTCCGGCAGTGGGAGATGCCCTGGGCATCGGGCTCGCAGTTCTCGTCGGTGAGGACGGTCGCCATGGTGGGCCCGCCCGGCATCGACCCTTCCATCAGGGTGGCGTGGAGGGGGCCGCCGACCGTGGAGATGTCCCCGTTGGCGTCGGCCCGGAGCATCAGGGTCCGGAGGGAGGCGGTCTCGGGGTCCACGTCCCCGGCCTGGGAGGTCGGAGCGGTGTCGCCGGTCCGCGACCCGGGCGAGCCGTCCCCGGACGTCACCACGGCCACCACCACGAGGGCCACCCCCACCGCGGCGAGCCCCGCGATCGCGAGCTTCGGTATCCAGCCTTTCCGCTCCACGTCGTCTCCTCCTCGCTGGCGACCCCCGTGAGGATGGAGGTCGAGCGATGGCGCTCTCAGGGGAGGAAGGCCCGCCCGGGGAGGGTCCTTCGGCGGGCAGGCTCAGGAGGCGGGGACGGTGATCCGGGCGTCGAGCCGCTCCAGCCACGGGCGGGCCCCGAGGCGGGCGAAGGTCTCCCTGGCCTCGGCGGCGAGCTCCGCGGCGGCCTCGGTCGAGCCCCGGCCCGCGAGCCACTCCGCGTGCTCGGCCAGGGCCACGGCGAGGTGGTAGGGCCAGCCCATCTCCCGGAACATGCCCGCGCCGGCCTTGAACCCGGCCTCGGCGCCTTCGGCGTCCCCGAGCGCAGCGGCCAGGCGGCCTCGGAGCCGGGCCCGGTGGGCCCGGACGTACTGGCGGACGTGCCCGGGAGGGGCGTCCCCCACCACCCGGACCAGGTCCTCCGCCCGCTCGAGGTCGCCGATGGCGAGCGCGGCCTCCACCGCGGTGACCCACGACTGGCGGACCGCGCTGTGGTTCAGCGAGAGGTCACCCCGCCGGGCCAGGCCCCGCTCGGCGGCCTCCAGGGCCTCCTCGTTCCGGCCGCGGGCCAGCAGCACCATGGCCTGGATGTTCGCCATGGCCGCCTCGGCCTGTACGTCGGTGGTCTCCTTCGGCCGCATCCAGTCCTGGGCGAGGACCTCCTCGGCGGCGTCGAGCTCACCGTGAGCGAGGTGCATCTCGATCCTGGTCCACCCGGCGATGGAGGTGGCGGTCGCGGCCCCCGGCTCGTCGACGGGATCGGGGATCTGGGCGGCCGTGAGGAGGGCCTCGTCCCAGCGTCCCGCAAGGAAGTGCGATGCGGCGAGATGGCCGAGCAGCCACCACTCCGCCCACCGGATCCCGAACCGGCGGGCCAGGGCGATCCCCGCGGTCTGGTGGGCCACGGCGTCCTCGAGGCGGTCGAGCTCTCCCATCAGGTTGGAGAGGTTCACGTAGGCCCGGGCCGCCGCGGTGGGGACGTCGTGCTCCAGCGCCACCTCGAGGGCGTGCTTGAGCAGGGCCTGGGCCTCCTCGAACCGGCCCCGGGCCAGGAGGGCCAGGTGCTTCGTGTTCAGGGCCTGGGCGATCGTCTCCGGGAGCCACAGGGCCTCGGCGGTGGAGAGGGCCAGGTCGGCAAGCTCGATCGTCCGGTTCGGGTGGCCGCTGAAGAAATGCAGGCGCGCGGCCTCGGCGGCGAGCACGGCCACGTCCGCGTCGGGCCCTTCCTCGGACAGGACCTCGAAGGACTCCTCCACCAGCTCCAGCGCCTCCGCCAGGCGTCCGAGGGACCAGAGGGCCTCCGCCTGCCGCGCCGAGACGCGCGCCGCCGGGTGGGTGAGCCCGGCCTCGCGGAAGAGGCGGGCGGACTCCACGAACATCGCCTGGCCCTCGTCGCTCCGTCCGGCCCGGACGGCCACGATCCCGCCCGACTCGAGGAGGCCGGCCCGGTCCACCGGATCCTCCGCGAGCTCGGCCGCCTGTTCGTAGTACCGCCTGGCCTCCTCGTTCGCGGCGAGGGACTCGGCCCGGCGGCCGGCCCGGACCAGAGCGCCACGCGCCCGGGCCCGGATCTCCCCGGCGTCGGGGGCGTCGGGGACGGCATCGTTGGCCTGGAGCAGGTGGGCGGCCAGGACCTCGACGATCTCGTCCTCGTCGTAGCCGCTCTCCCGCTGGAGGTGCTCGGCCGCGGCCAGGTGGCGGGCCCGACGCTCCCGGCGGGAGAGGGTCTCGTAGGCCACCCGCTTCACCAGGTCCTGGAGGAACCCGTACTGGCCGCGCTCCGGCGAGCGGGGGTCGGCCTGGAGGGAGAGGACCTCCTTGCGGACCAGCGACGAGAGGAGCGGCTCCACCTCCGATCCGGGGACGTCGGAGAGGTACGAGACCGCCTGGACCGTGAACGTCTTGCCGAGCACGGCGGCGTCCTGGAGCACGCGCCGCTCCTGCTCGGAGAGCCCGTCGAGGCGCGCGGCGATGAGCGCATGCAGGGTCTCGGGGACCTCCAGGTCGGCCACGGGACCGGTGGTCCGGTACTCGTTCCCCTCCAGGGCGAGGAGGCCCCGGTCGATCAGCATGCGAACGGTCTCCACGGCGTACAGGGGAACGCCCTCCGCCCGGTCCAGGATCCGGTCGCGGAGCTCGGGCGGGAGTCCGGGGACCAGCCCGGCCAGGAGCCGCTCCATCGCCTCGGGGGACAGCGGCTCGAGGTAGAGCGAGGTGTAGCTCCTCGTTCCGGTTCCCCAGGAGGGGTGGCGCTCGAGGATCTCCGGGCGGGCCAGGGCCAGCACGAACAGGGGGTGGTTGCGGGACCAGTCCAGGAGGTACTCGATGAAGTCCACCAGGGCCGGCTCGGCCCACTGCATGTCCTCGAACACCAGGATGGTGGGGTACTCGGCGGCCAGGCGCTCGAAGAACAGCCGAGCCGCGGCGAACAGGTCCTCCCGCTCCCGGACGGCGCGCTCCTCCAGGCCCAGGATGTGGGCCAGGCGGGGCTCGACCCACCGCCGCTCCTCCGGGTCGGGGAGGTGCTCCTCCAGGGACCGGGCGAGCTTCTCGGCGGCCTGGGCGGAGGGCTCGGCCTCGGCGATCCCGGCGCGCTGGCGGATCATCTCGGCCAGGGCCCAGTACGTGACCCCCTCGCCGTAGGCCAGCGAGCGGCCCCGGTGCCAGTAGGCCGTGTCCGCCAGTCCGTCCACGTACTTGAAGAACTCCCACGACAGGCGGGACTTGCCGATACCGGCGATCCCCACCACCGAGACCATGTGGGCCTTCCTCTCCTCGGCGGAGTCGTGGAACATCTCCTTGACCAGGCGGAGCTCGCGGTCCCGGCCCACGAAGGGCGCCTCCAGGCCGGTGGACCGGAGGGCGCCGCCTCGCCCGCCGATCACGCGGAGGGCCCGGTGCAGGGGCGTGGGCTCGGTGCGTCCCTTCAGGAGGTGGGTCCCGGCGTCCTCGTAGATCACCGCGGCCTCGGTGGCCCGCCGGGTGGCGTCGCCGACCAGGACGGTCCCCGGCTCGGCCAGGGACTGGATGCGGGAGGCGGTGTTCACGAGATCGCCGGCCACCATCCCCTGGCCCTCGGCGCCGATCGTGACGGCGGCCTCTCCGGTGAGCACGCCCCCCCGGGCCCGGAGCTCGGGGGCCCCGACCTCCGACCCGAGGTCGGACACGGCCTGGCCCAGGTCGAGCGCGGCCCGGACGGCCCGCTCGGCGTCGTCCTCCTGGGCCACCGGAGCTCCCCAGATGGCCATCACCGCGTCTCCGATGAACTTCTCGACCGTACCGCCGTACCGGGCGATGAGGCGGCGGCAGGTGTCGAAGTACCGGGTCAGGAGGTCGCGGGTCTCCTCCGGGTCCCGCTGCTCGGAGAGCGTGGTGAACCCGACCAGGTCCGCGAACAGGACCGAGACCAGGCGCCGCTCGGCGCGGGGAGCCGCGCCCCCGTCCTCGGAGCCAGGGCCGGTCCCCGGGGCGGCGGTGGCCGCGGCGACTTCCTGGAGCGGTGCCCCGCACTCCCCGCAGAACTTCACGTTCGGCGGGTTCGGGGTCCCGCACGTGGCGCACACGAGCGCGAGGCTCTGCCCGCACTCCCCGCAGAACTTCCGCCCCGCCTCGTTCTCGGACCCACACCGCGGACAGATCACCCGAGCCTCCCGCCGGCAAGCCGACCGCGAAGAGCGTAGCCGCCGGACGAGCCTGCGGTACAGACGAACGACACTCCGTGAACATGGTCCCGCTCAGTCGGTAGGCACGCCTTGGGAGGCCAGCGACGGACATCTCGCCCCTGGATCGGCTGCATAAGGTTTGAGGTATATAGGCGTTGGATGGCTAGCCGCAGGAACTTCAAGGAGCTGCGTTCCGCCATCGAACCGGATCCTCGCCGGCGCCCTTGGGGTCTCTCAGGCGAACGTCTCACGGGTCGAGCGGGAGGGTGACGTCTATCTCTCCACCCTCCGGAACTACGTCTCGGCGCTCGGAGGCAAGCTCGAGCTCCGAGCGGTGTTCCCCGACGAGGGTGGCAGGGTCGTGCCGATCCGCAGATCGAAGGAAGGTGAAACGATGGCGGGGTCTCGGAAGACAGGTGCCAAGGCGGCGAAGGCTGCCTCGAAGGTGCTCCGAGACGGCCGAACCGGCAAGTCCTCGAAGTCGGCCGCGGGGAGCGCCCTGAGTCAGCGGGCGCCCAAGCGATCCTCGAAGAAGAAGTGAACGACCAGGAACGAGGCGTTTCCAGCAGGCTCGACCGGATGGAGGCGGCGGCCCGGGCGGAACGGCTACGCAGATCTCAGGCCTACGGGACCCGGCGGTCGGCCGAGCGCGGTATCTCCGTGGAGGACATCCAGGCCGTCGTCGACCGGGTGCTCCACCCGCGCGGCGGGGAAGTGGAGGAGAGCCGGTGAGCGAGAGGGTCACGAAGTCGGAGCAGGAGTGGCGGGCGCGGCTATCGCCCGAGCAGTACCACGTGCTCCGGGAGAAGGGCACCGAGCGGGCGTTCACGGGGGCGTATTGGGACGAGCACGCGGACGGCGTGTACCGGTGCGTGTGCTGCGGGAGCCCGCTGTTCGACTCGACGGCGAAGTTCGAGTCGGGGACGGGCTCGCCGAGCTTCACGGCGCCGGTGGTGCCGGAAACCGTCGAGAC
>JACQTL010000320.1 GCA_016210805.1 Actinomycetota bacterium
CGGTGTAGAACACCCGGGCCATGTGCAGGGTGACGGTGAACACCATCAGGTGGGCCCCCCACCGGTGCACGTTGCGGACCAGGTCGCCGAAGAACACCGAGGTCCGGATGGTCTGCATGTCGGCGTAGGCCAGGGCGTCCCCGGTGCCGGCCGCCGGCCGGTAGAAGAACATCAGGAAGATGCCGGTCACGGTGAGCAGCACGAACAGGAAGAAGGACAGCCCCCCCAGGCAGAACGTGTAGGTGAGCTTCAGCCCGTGCCTTTTGATCTTGACCGGGTGCAGGTGGTACAGGACGTTGTTCATCATGGCCAGGGCCCGGTCCCTGGACGTGTCCTTGTACCCCTTCCGGAAGATCGACCCCGGACGGAAGACCGACTTCCAGAGCTCGGTGTCCCGGAACCTGTCCAGGAGCTCCATGGGCCTCGGCGGCTTCAGCTTCACCCGGTCCGTCTCCCTCCCTCCGGCCGAGCGTCGCTCGGCCGGTCACCCGGTCCTGGGCCCCGCGGGGGGGCCGCTTCCCTCCGCTACGTCTCGTCGGCGCGCTGCGACGCCGGCACGGCGGCCATCTGCCGCTGGCCGCCGCCGTCCTCCGGCAGGCGCGCATAGTACAGGCAGTCGCTGGGGCAGCGCTCGACGCACACCGAGCAGCGGGTGCACGCGTTGTCGTCCACCACGAAGATCGCGTAGGCCTCGCCGGCCTCGGCGGTCTGGGCCTCGGTCTCCGTGCCCTGCACTATCCCCGGGTCGAGCATGAATATGCAGTTCCACGGGCAGACGTCCTCGCAGGCCCGGCACAGGATGCAGGGCTCGGGGTCCAGCATCAGGTGCTTGGGCGACCTCACGGCCTCCGCCAGCCACGTGGGATCGACCGACTCGAGCTGGTAGTCGGTCCTTATGTCCACCTCGGTCTTGGTGAACGGCATCAGCGGGCCTCCTGGTCGTCTTCCCTCAACGATAGCCTCCGCCGGGCCTGGACTCCCCGCCGCCGCCCCGGAGCCTACGACGCCAGCTCTGCATCACGTAGGCCGCGATCAGGATGATGGCGAACCAGGTGGTGATCCACCCCGCGGCCATGGCGTCTCGCAGCTTGAGCAGCCAGAACGACCGCCACTTGAGGGTCTGGTCGGCGAAGTACAGGAACCAGGACGGGATCACGGCGAGGAACGTGAGGGCGAAGAAGGAGATGGCCAGCGAGAACACCACGGTGGTGGTCCAGGTCCACTCCCAGCGGCGCAGGAAGCCCTCCACCCGGTCCTGGAGGGGCTTGAGGCGCTCCAGCACGCTCTGGGGGATCGGTAGCTTCATCGCGGATCCAGCCTTTTTCTCGGACCACCCGGAGGCGCGATTATACCGAGCACCAGGGCGGGCTCTCGCCGGGTCCCTCTCCCGCCACTTGTGAACGCTTTCACGAAGTCGGCCGTACTATCCGACGAGGGGCGGAGGACGCGCAAATCGGGGCCCTCGATACACTGCTGGGAGGGGCCGTCCCCCTTCCAACCTCTGATGATCGCAGGCATCGTCGACACCGGTCTCGCGTCCTGGTGGGCGCCGGCGCTGGCCTTCGCGGCCGGCGTGGTCTCCTTCGCGTCCCCGTGCGTGTTCCCCCTCGTGCCCGGGTACCTGTCCTTCGTGTCGGGGGGGCAGACGTCCGAGGAGTCCCGGCCCATCTTCCCGATGCTCCTGTTCATCGCCGGCTTCGCCGCCGTGTTCACGTCGCTGGGGGCGTTCACGCAGGTCCTCAGGCCCCTGCTCTCGGACCCCCTCGCGGTCCGGATCGCCGGGGCGATCGTGATCGTGTTCGGGGTGGCCATGCTCCTGTACGCCTTCCGGCTGGGGTGGCCCGGGCTCTACGCGGAGCGCCGGCCGCTGCTCTCCCGGATCAGGCCGGGGCCGGCGGGGGCCTTCCCCCTGGGCATGGCCTTCGCCGCGGGCTGGACGCCGTGCATCGGCCCGGTCCTGGGGGGGATCCTCACCCTGGCCGCGGCCCAGGGGGGCTCGGTCCGGGGCGCGCTCCTCCTGTTCGTGTACTCGCTGGGGCTCGGTGTCCCGTTCCTGCTGGTCGGCCTGGGGGTCCGCCGACTGATGTCCACCCTGTCGTTCGTGAAGCGGAACTACCACTGGTTCGCCGGGGTGTCGGGCGCGGTGATGGTGGCCCTGGGGGTGCTGATCGTGAGCGGCCTGTGGACCCGGCTGCTCGCCCCCCTGCTCAGGGTGATCAACCGGTTCAGCCCGCCGATCTGATCCGGGCCGGAGCGGGCCGCTCGGGGGCCTCCGGGACGGCCCCCCCGGGCCCGCCGGGCCTCCCGAGCCGACCGTCCTGGAGCCACAGCACGCGATCGGCCTGCCCGGCGATCCGCTCGTCGTGCGTGACGATGAGCACGCTCTTGCCTCGGGCCCGGGCCATGCGCTCGAGCAGCTCGAGGACCTGCTCCCCGGAGCGCGAGTCCAGGTTCCCGGTGGGCTCGTCGGCCAGGATCAGGGCGGGGTCGTTCACGAGGGCCCGCGCCAGGGCCACCCTCTGCTGCTGGCCGCCGGAGAGCTGACCGGGACGGTGCCGGGCCCTGTTCCCGACGCCGAGCTCCTCGAGGAGCTCGCGGGGCCTGCGGTCGTCGGGACGGCGCCGTCGCGGGAGGAGCATCGTGGGCAGGCGGACGTTCGACTCGGCGCTCAGGTTGGAGAGCAGGTTGAAGGCCTGGAACACGAAGCCGATCCGCTCGGCCCGGAGCCTGGCCACCTCGCGGCGGGACATCCGGTCGATCCGGTCCCCGTCCACCCGCACCGTGCCCGAGGTCGGGCTGCTCAGGGCGCCGGCCACCTGGAGGAGCGTGGTCTTCCCCGACCCCGAGGGCCCCATGATCACCAGGAGCTCGCCCCTGGCCAGCTCGAGGTCGATGCCGTCGAGGGCCGCCACCGCGGCCTCGCCGTGCCCGTACACCTTGCTCACGCCCTCGAGCTCCAGCACGGTCCTCATGCGGTGAAGACCTCCGCGGGATCGATCCGGCCGATCCGCCGGAGAGGGAAGAAGACCGACGCGAGGACCATCGCCCCGGCGAGGGCCAGCACGCCGACGAGGTGCCGCCCGTCGATGTCGATCGTGAACTGGGGGACGGCTCCGGGGACCCACCGGCCCACCGCGAGCCCGGCGGCCACGCCGAGCAGGTAGCCGGTGGCCCCGGCGATGGCGGACTGGGAGAGGACGGCCCGCAGGCCCGCACCGAAGGTGGCCCCCAGGGCCTTGAGCACGCCGTACTCCCGGCGCTTCTCCAGGACGGCCGAGTACGTCGTGAGGCCGATGACCGCCGTCCCCACGACGAAGCCGATGGCCAAAAGGACCGCGACCATCGGGAGGAACGCGTCCTCGATGACGCCCTGATTCCTGTCGATCACCTGCCCCTCCGTCCAGGCCTCCGCGTCCGGGAGCCGGTCCTCGATCCGGCGGGCCACGGCGGTCGGATCGGCTCCCCGGAGGAGCTCGACGAGGAGGAAGTTGACGACCCCGACGGTCCCCTGGAGGCGCCGGGCCTCGCTCATCGCGACGAAGCTGTACTGGAACGCCACCATGTCGCCGCCCGCCGAGACGCCGGCCACCCGCAAGCGCAGGTCGCGGATGCGCACCCGGTCCCCGATGGACAGGCCCGTGTTCTTGGCGAGGACCCGGTCGATCACGATCTCGCCGGGGCCGGGACGGGCCGTGCCCTCGACCACGGTGATCGCGCCGCCCACCCGCTCGTCCCCGGCGATCCCCACCGCGAACGTCCGGAACTCCTCCCCGCCCTGCCGGAAGGCCACGATCCGTCCCAGGTAGGGCCGGACCGAGGCCACGCCGACGATCCCCGCCACCTCCCCCCGGGCCGAGGCCGGGAGCACGGAGGGGGAGTTGAAGAAGTTGGCCGTGCCCGACTGGGCCACCCACAGGTCGGCCCCGACCCCCTGGTAGTACCGCTCCACCCTCCGCTCGAACGAGTTGTACAGGCCGAGCAGGGAGAGCATCAGCACGACCGAGAAGGCCACGCCGGCCGCCGATAGGGCCAGGCGGGCCGGCTCCCGGAGGAGGTTCCTCCAGGCCAGGTGCCACATCGGCGATCCCCGGCGCTCAGCGGTCGAGGGGGCGGAACCGGGCCTGGAAGAAGCGGAGGTAGGCGGGCTCGAAGGCCATCTCCAGGCCGGGTACCTCGTCGCGCCGGTCGAACACGCGGGCCACCGAGGCGGCCACCATGCCGAGCTGCCGGGAGGTGTACACGCGGCGGGGGATGGCCAGCCGGACGAGCTCCAGCCGGGGCCGGCGGTGCTCGCCGGTCTCGGGGTCCCGCCCCGCGGAGACGATCCCTCGCTCCATGGTCCGGGTCCCGGCCTCCAGGTAGATCTCGGCGGCCAGGCGCTGCGCCGGGAACCGCTCCTGGGGGAGGTGGGGGAGGAACCTGGCCGCGTCCACGAACACGGCATGGCCCCCGATCGGGCGGACCACCGGGATCCCGTCCTCGATCAGGCGGTCCCCCAGCTCGCGGACCTGCATGATCCTGGCCCGAACGTGGTCGTCGTCCACCGACTCCTCGATCCCCCGGGCCATGGCCTCCAGGTCCCTGCCGGCCAGCCCCCCGTAGGTGTGAAGGCCCTCGTACACCACGCACAGGTTGCGGGCCTCCTCGGCGAGGTCGGGGTCGTTCAGGCCCAGGAAGCCGCCGATGTTCACCAGCGAGTCCTTCTTGCCCGACATCGTGCAGAGGTCGGTGAGGTCGCAGGTCTCCCGGAGGATCTCGGCCACCGAGCGCTCCGCGTACCCGGGCTCCCGCTCCTTCACGAACCAGGCG
The DNA here is from genome assembly GCA_016210805.1 of Actinomycetota bacterium. Classification (GTDB taxonomy): domain Bacteria; phylum Actinomycetota; class UBA4738; order UBA4738; genus JACQTL01. Next base: position 4,810 of record JACQTL010000320.1, read on the forward strand.
TTCTCCACGGCCCTGGTCGCGTCCAGGACGACGAGGATCCCGGCGGCGCCGGTCAGCTCGCGGACCGCGCGGAGGTTCTCCATCGAGATGGGCTGCCCGCCGGCCATGTTCACCGTGGCCGCGACCGACACGTACGGCATCCGCTCGGCGCCGACCTCTCCGATCAGCCGCTCCAGCTTGCCGAGGTCGATGTTCCCCTTGAAGGGGTGGGTGCTGTCGGGGTCGTGGGCCTCCTCCACTATCACGTCGCGGAAGGTCCCGCCGGCGAGCTCCTGGTGCAGGCGGGTCGTGGTGAAGTACATGTTCCCCGCGATCACGTCGCCGGGGTGGATCAGCATCCGCGACACGATGTGCTCGGCCCCCCGGCCCTGGTGGGTGGGCACGACGTACCGGTATCCGTACGCCGACCGGACGGCGTCCTCCAGGTGGTAGAAGTTCCGGCTCCCCGCGTAGGCCTCGTCCCCCAGCATCATCCCGGCCCACTGCCGGTCGCTCATCGCCGAGGTCCCGGAGTCGGTCAGGAGGTCGATCGTGACCTGGTCGGAGCGGAGGAGGAACGTGTTCCACCCCGCCTCGTCCAGGGCCTTCCGCCGCTCCCGGGCGGTGGTCACCGGGATGCGCTCGACCACCTTGATCCGGTACGGCTCGAACCAGCCTCCGCCGTCCACGGAGCCATGTTGAGGGGCGGAGGGGGGAGGGGAGAGGGCTCAGGGTCCCGCCCCGGGGGGGCCGGTCGGCCCTCGCCGGCCGCCCGGCCGCGGCCACGGCCCTGGACGTAATATCCCCAACGGGGGTCCATGCGCATCCCGTGAACGTCCGACGCTCCCTCGGCCTGGTCTGGCGATCGCTCCGCTCGATGCGGACGGCGCTCGCCCTCCTGCTGCTCCTCGGCCTGTTCTCCGTGGCGGGATCGCTCGTCCCGCAGGTCGGGGTGGCCGACGCCCGGATCGCCCAGATGTTCCGCGAGCACCCCCTCCGGGCGGAGATCTACGAGAACTTCGGCCTGTTCGACGTCTTCGGATCCTGGTGGTTCACCCTGGTCTACGCCCTCCTCCTCCTGTCCCTGTTCGCGTGCCTCTTCCCCCGGACCCGGGGCCTGTACCGGAACCTCCGGGCCAGGCCCGAGCCGCTGCGGGAGCTAGACGGTCTCCGCCACCACGCCGTCCGGGACGTGGCCGGGGAGCCCGACCGCGTCCTGGCCGGGGCCCGGCGGGTCCTCCGCCGCCGGTGGTTCAGGGTCCGGGGCCCGGGGGACGACGGGGCGGCCACCCTGTCAGCCGAGAAGGGCCTGGCCCGGGAGGCCGGGAGCCTGCTGTTCCACTGGTCGTTCTTCCTGATCCTGGTGGGGATCGTGTGGGGGAAGGGGACGGGGTTCACCGGCCAGGCCGCGATCGTGGAGGGGGAGACCTGGACGGAGGCCCACGTGAACTACGACGGCCTGATCAGGGAGGGGCGGTTCTTCGGCGAGGACCACAGCGGGATCCGGGTCCGGGTCCGCGACTTCACGGTGGTCTACCGGCCCGACACGACCCCGGCCCGGTTCACGACCGCCGCCCTTCTGTACGACGCCGGGGGGAGGTTCGTGGGGAGCGTCGACATCGAGGTGAACCGGCCGGCCTCGATCGGGGGGGTGAAGCTCTTCCAGTTCGGGTTCGGGTGGGCGCCGGTGGTGGAGGTCCGCAAGGACGGCGAGCTAATCGCGTCGGGACCGGTGGCCTTCCGGCAGTCCACGGCCCCGGGGACCGACCCCCGGACCCTCCCCTGGCAGGGCGTGGTGAAGCTCCCCTCGCTCCGCCCCCAGGTCGGCATCGAGCTCGACCTGTGGCCCGATCGCCGGGCCCTGGTGGCCTTCCTGACCACTGGCCAGAGGCTCCCCATGCTGGAGGATCACGAGCCCGTCCTGTCGTTCACGGCGTTCCGGGGCGACCTCCGCCTGGACTCCCCCCAGCGGACCTCGGACCTCGACCACACCGAGCTCACGGAGTGGACCTCCGACGCGGTGGGTATCGGTGAGACGATCGACATCGGCGAGGGCATCACGGTGTCGTTCCCCGAGCTCCGCCAGTACACGGTCCTCCAGGTGACCAGGGACCGGGGGCTCTGGATCATGCTCGTCGCCGCTATCCTCATCCTGGTGGGGCTGATGCCCGCCCTGTACGGCTCGCGCCGGAGGCTCTGGGTCAGGGCCGAGCGCGACGGGGCGGGGACCAGGCTCGAGGTCGGAGGGTTCGCCCTCCAGCGCAAGGCGCAGTTCGAGGAGGAGTTCTCCAGCCTGGTGGCGGAGCTCGAGAGGGTGGGCACGCGATGAGCACGGAACAGCTGGCATCGATCTCCCGGGCCGCGTTCATCGTCGCCCTGCTCGGATACCTGGCCGGGATGCTCGCCTACTTCCACTTCATGGCCTTCCGCAGGGAGGGCGTGTGGCGGGTGGCGTCGGGGCTCGCCTGGGTCGGCCTGGCCGCCCACGTGGCCTCGGTCGTGGCTCGCGGGTTCGCGGCCCGGCGGGTGCCCTGGGGGAACATGTACGAGTTCTCCTCGCTGATCGCGCTCCTCGTCGTGGCGGGCTACCTCGTGATCGTCGAGGTCCGCCACCGGGTCCGGACCCTGGGCGGCTTCGCCCTGGGGTTCGCCGCGCTGACCATGGCCGTGGCGGTGATGTTCCTGTACACGGGACCCGCCCCGCTGGTGCCGGCCCTGGACTCGTACTGGCTCAAGATCCACGTGGTCGCGGCGATCCTGGGCACGGCCCTCTTCGCGCTGGGCGGGGTGTTCTCGATCCTGTACCTGGTCCAGGACCGCCGGGAGCGACGGTGGGCGGCGAGCCAGGGGGACGCCGCGACGCCCGCGCCGATCATGGGCGGCGCGATCGACGCCGACGACCCGCCGGCCTACGCCGGGGCGGCCGACGAGCCGGTCGCGCCCCGGGCCCGCCGCCGGGGCGTCCTGCCGTCCTCCGAGGTGCTCGACCGGCTGGCCTACCGCACGATCGCCTTCGCCTTCCCGGTGTGGACCTTCGCCGTGATCGCCGGAGCGATCTGGGCCGAGCAGGCCTGGGGCAGGTACTGGGGCTGGGACCCCAAGGAGGTGTGGGCCTTCATCACGTGGGTGGCCTTCGCCGGATACCTGCACGCCCGGGCCACCGCGGGCTGGCGGGGCCGGCGGGCCGCGTGGCTGGCCGTGGCGGGGTTCGGGACGATGCTGGTCTCCTACTACGTCGTGAACCTCTGGCTGGTCGGCCTGCACTCGTACGCCGGCGTCTGAACGCCGGCGCCCCGAGCGGCCCGGCTCAGCGCCCCACCGGAGCGAGGTCGATGGCCTCCACCACCCCGGACACGGAGAGCCCCGGCGTCGGTCCCCCGGCGATGACGTAGACGACGCTCCCCAGCGCGACCACCCCGAGCCCGTGCCGGGGGGTGGGCATCGGTGGGAGGGCGATCCACCGCCCGGTCTCGACGTCGTACGCCTCCGCCTCGCCGAACGTGGTGGCGGCCTCGCCACCGGCGCTCACCACGAGTCCGTCGGCGGTGGCGGCCGCGGCGATCCCGCCGCGGGCCGTGGGCATGTCGGCCAGTACGCTCCACCGCCCCGCGTCGACGTCGAGGGCCTCCGCCGCGTCCAGGTTCGAGCCGATGCCGCCGGTTCGACCGCCCACCACGTACAGGAGACCGCCGAACCCGGCGACCCCCAGGTGCTCGCGGGAGGTGGGTGGCCCCTCCACGCTCGACCACCTCTCGGTCCTCGGGTCGAAGACGAACGTCGGGCCCGCCAGCCCCGTGGGTCCGACGCCTCCCGCGACGAGGAGGCGCCCGCCGGCCGCCCCGGCCCCGGCGGCGGCGCGAGGCTCCGGCATCGGCCCCACCTCCTCCCACCGGCCGCCCCGGAACGCGAAGGCCCGGTCGGTGGGGTTGGAGAGCCCCGGGCCCAGGTAGCCGCCCAGGACGTAGACCGTGCCGTCCAGGGCCGCGGCCATGGCGTGGTTCACGGCCACCGGGAGATCCGGGCCCCCGCTCCACGCCCCGGCCTCCGGGTCGAGGACCTCGACGGTGGACACGGTGTCCCCATCGTGGGTGAAGCCGCCGACGACCAGGATCCGGTCCCCGTCGGTCGCCGCGGCGACCTCCGTCCGGGGGGTGGGCATCGGCGGGAGCGACCGCCACCGCACCCCCTCGACCGTGGGTGCCGGGGAGGGCTCGGGGGAGGGGCCCGCACAGGCCACCGACAGCGCGAGCGAGGCCGCGGCGAGCGACGTGCGCCATCGCATCGTGGTGCACGCTACCCCCCTCCGGGGGGAGCGGCGACCGGGGCCGCGGC
>JACQTL010000306.1 GCA_016210805.1 Actinomycetota bacterium
CCCGGCACGCCCGTCGTCTACTACGGCGACGAGATCGGGATGGGAGACAACATCTACCTGGGCGACCGCAACGGCGTGCGGACCCCGATGCAGTGGAGCGCCGACCGCAACGCCGGGTTCTCGATGGCAAACCCGCAGAAGCTCTACCTGCCGGTGATAATCGACCCCGAGTACCACGCCTCGGCCGTGAACGTGGAGGCCCAGCAGGCCAACCCGCACTCCCTCCTGTGGTGGATGAAGAGGGTCATCGCCCTCCGCAGGCGCTACAGGGCCTTCGGGCGGGGGACGCTCGAGTTCCTGCACCCGGCCAACCGGAAGGTGCTGGCCTTCCTCCGGGCCCACGAGGACGAGCGGATCCTGGTCGTGGCCAACCTCTCCCGGTTCGCCCAGTACGTGGAGCTCGACCTGTCCTCGCTCAAGGGGATGGTCCCCGTGGAGCTGTTCGGGGGGAGCGAGTTCCCGCCCATCGGGGACCTGCCCTACCTGCTGACCCTGTCCCCCCACGCGTTCTACTGGTTCGCCCTGGAGCCGCAGGAGGCGGGGGCCATCACGGTCCGAGAGGAAGGCGGGCCGACGATCGAGGTCGCCGGGCGATGGGACGAGCTCATCACGACCAAGGCCCGCTCCGCGCTGGAGGGGGTCCTCCCCCGGTACCTGGTGGGCCGGCGGTGGTTCGGGGGAAAGGCCCGCCGGATCAGCGGCGTCGAGGTCCTGGACGCCGTCCCCGTGCCCCGCCGGGAGGACCCGGCGTCGGACCCGGCCGGCTACCTGGCGCTGCTCCAGGTCGAGTACCAGGAGGGCGACCCGGAGCGCTACGTGCTCCCTCTGGCGGTGTTCCCGCCCGACGCCGAAGACGGCCGGGACGCCGGCCACCCCGCGGCCATCGCCACCCTGCGGACCGTGGAGGGGGAACGGGTGCTCTTCGACGCGATCTGGGACGCCGACTTCGCCCTGTCCCTCCTGGAGGCCTGCGGGCGGCGCCGCCGGCTGTCCGGCGCGCACGGGAAGGTCGTGGCCCAGGCCACGTCGGCGTTCCGCAGGATCCTCCGGGCTCCCGACGGGGACCTGTCCCCGACCCTCCTGGGGGCCGAGCAGAGCAACACGTCGGTGGCCTTCGGCGACCGGCTGATCCTGAAGATGTTCCGCCGGCCCGGTGAGGGGACGAACCCGGACCTGGAGATCGGGCGGTTCCTCACCGAGCGGGCCCGGTTCCCGCACTCGCCCCCCGTGGCCGGCTCCCTGGAGTACCGGTGGGGGAGAGGGCCGGTCCTCACCCTGGGGACCCTCCACGGCTACGTGCCGAACGAGGGCGACGCGTGGAGCTACACGCTGGACGTCCTCCGCGACTTCATGGAGCGCGTGCTGACCTCCGCCGAGGGCGGCCCGGCCCCGGACCGCGAGCCCACGGGGGTCCTGGACCTCGTGGGGGTCGAGCCCCCGCGGATGGCGGAGGAGACGATCGGCTCCTACCTCGAGTCGGCCCGGCTCCTCGGCCAGCGCACGGGCGAGCTCCACGCGGCCCTGGCCTCCGACAGGGAGGACCCCGACTTCCGCCCGGAGCCGTTCACCCCCCTGTACCAGCGCTCCGTCTACCAGTCCATGAGGAACCTGACCGACCGGGTCTTCGCCCAGCTCCGGTCGCGCGCCGAGGAGATCCCCGCGGCCGGGCAGATCCTCGACCTCCAGAAGGAGGTGATGGCCCGGTTCCAGCGCCTGCTGGAGGGCCGGATCAGCGGGGTGCGCCTGCGCCTGCACGGCGACTACCACCTCGGCCAGGTCCTTTACACCGGCAGGGACTTCGTGATCATCGACTTCGAGGGGGAGCCGGCCGTGCCGCTCGGCGAACGCCGGATCAAGCGATCCCCGCTCCGCGACGTCGCCGGCATGCTCCGGTCGTTCCACTACGCGGCCTACTCCTCCCTGATCGGTCCGGGGCAGGGCGTGGTCGGGCAGGAGGACTCCGCGGCCCTGGAGCCCTGGATCCTGTTCTGGAACCGGTGGGTCTCGGCCGCCTTCCTGGGCGCCTACCTGGACGCCGCCGGGCCGGGAGGGATCCTCCCCGAGACCCGGGAGGAGGTCCGGGTCGTCCTGGAGGCCATGCTGCTGGAGAAGGCGGTCTACGAGGTCGGCTACGAGATCAACAACCGCCCCGACTGGGTGAAGATCCCCATCCAGGGCATCGTCCAGCTCCTCGAAGACGAGGCCTAGGCGGAGCGGGACCGAGGTGCCGGACGGATCCGCCGCCGCTCGATCGCTGGGCGCGCTGGCCCGGGCGTACGGGGTGTGGCGGAGCTACGAGGACGCGCATCACCGCCGGCACTGGATCTCCCGCCGCTCCCTGCTCGGTGTCCTGTCCGGCCTGGGCGCCCCGGTAGAGACGCTCGCCGACGTCCCCGACGCGCTCCGGGCCCGCCACCGCGAGCTCTGGGAGCGCGTCGTCGAGCCCGTGGCCGTCGCCTGGGAGGGCAGGCTCCCGAGCCTGGAGGTCCGGGTCCCCGCCCGGCTGGCCGAGGCCCCGGTCCTCCTCCGGATCGAGCCGGAGGAGGACGGGCCCGGCGATCCGGTCCGGGTCCGCCTGGGCCCGGAGGAGGCCCCGGTGGCCCGGGCGGTGGAGGTCGACGGCGCCGGGTTCGTGTCGCGGACCGCCCGGCCGTCCCTCCCCCGGCCGCTCCCGCTCGGCTACCACCGGCTGGAGGTGTCGGTGGGGCGGACGTCGGCCACCGCGACCGTGGTGGCCGCTCCCCGCAGGGCCCCGGACGGGGGGATCGAGCGGGAATGGGGGGTGTTCCTCCCGCTCCACGCCCTGCACACCCGGCGGAGCTGGGGGGTGGGGGACCTCTCCGACCTCCAGGAGCTGGCCGGGTGGGTGGGGGAGC
>JACQTL010000307.1 GCA_016210805.1 Actinomycetota bacterium
AGCCATACGAGGTGTCGAACGGGCCGAGAGCGTCGAGAAGGCCTCGACGGAAGAACACGGTGGGTTGGGCCAGGGTCGCCTCGTACGTGTAGTAGCGGAGATCGAAGCGCGGGTAGAACTGCAACGAGAACCCCGGGCGGCCGGTCCCGCGGATCAGGACCCCGAGGTCGCCGAAGACCAGGTCGACGCCGTTGCGGAGTCCCTCCACGGCCGCCTCCACGCTCCACGGCAGATAGACGTCGTCGCTGTTGATGTACGCGACGATCTCTCCTCGGGCCATCGACAGCCCCCGGTTGACTGCCTCGTACATGCCGCCGTCTGCCCGAGAGATCCATCGCAGATCCTTGTCGCTTTGGAAGGAAGCGATCGCATCCACGGTTCCGTCGGTCGATCCGCCGTCCACCACGATGTGCTCGATCGCTCCGTAGGACTGGGCCGATACCGACCGGAGGCATCGCTCGATAAGGGCCCGTCGGTTCAGGACGGGGGTGACCACGCTCACGAGGGGGAGCCGCTTCACGCGGACACCTCCGCAGTGTCGGTCCTCTCGAGGGGTGTTGACGGATGGAGTTGGCCACCGGTCAGCCTGGCCCGACCCAGCAGCGCCAGGAGTTCGCCCCGGCGCACATCGGGTGAGAATGCGCTGGCCCGGCCTCGTGCGTCCGCAGCCGTCCGCTCGAGCGCCTGTTCCACCGCTGCAGCCAGCGTCCCCCCCAGACCGTCGGCGGACCGGCCCGCCGACACGATCACGCCGGCGCGACCCGTGAGCAGGGGAGGCCCGCCCCGGTCCAGGCACACCACCGGGAGCCCCTGGCCCAACGCCTCCACGACCGACCAACCCGCCTCGTCGTGCAGGCTGGGGAACAGGAAGACCGAGGCGTCGTCCCGCATCGCCCGGAGCAGCTCCCGGCGGGGGAGCCACCCCAGGAACCGGACCCTGTCCTCGACCCCGAGCCGGTCCGCGCGGCGGATCAGGCGCCGCCGGTCCGGCCCGTCTCCGGCGACCAGGAGGCGCCACCCGGGGAGCAGGGCAAGGGCGTCCAGCGCCAGTGCCACGCCCTTCAACGGCACGAGCCGTCCGGCGAAGAGCGCCGTGCGGCCGGCCGCGGGCCCCCCGGGCGACCCAACGGACTGAAGGATCGGGTTCGGGAATACGGCGGCCCGGGCTCGATGCCGGCGGGGCAGCCACTCCACGGTCTCCGGGTTCTGCGCCAGGATCAGCCGGGCCCGGTTCCAGGACAGCCGGGCAAGGGGGTTCGCGACGCGGGCCAGGCCCCTGGCCATCCCGCGGGCGAGCTCGTATGCGGTGCCCCGGACCCCGAGCGTCGGCAGCTGCGACCAGGCCACGCCGATGCCCCCTCCGACGGGCCCGTACACGAAGGGTGGACCGGCGAGCGCGGCCAGAGACCCCAGCCACGCGTTGGCCAGGGTCAGGTGCCAGGCCAGGTCGAAGCGGAGCTCCCGATGCAGCCGCCTGGCCCGGCGCACGGCCGCGCCCTGCCAGAGCAGGTAGTAGAGGCGGACCCCCCGCTGGCCCCTCTTCCACCGTCGGGCCCACGGGGGAAGGTCGACGTAGACGAACCGGAGCCGGTCACGTTCGGGGATGGAGGGCAGGGCCTCCTCGATGGCCGGGCGGTTGTTGGCCCGGGTGATCACCCACGTCTCGGCGAGCCCCCCGAGGAGCCGGGCCCACGCCCATCCCGCTCCGGGCTCCGACCCCTTCTCCGGTTCGCATGCGTAGGCGAAGGCGAGGATCCGCACGTCAGCCTCCCACCGCGCGCAGCAGCTCCGTCCGCGTGCGGAGGGCCGACCGGACCCCCCTGGCGGCCGGGTCGACGACCGCTCGGCTGGACCGCAGGTACGCGGCCAGGGCCTCACCCGCTCCTTCCGGGGGCAGGCCGGCCCCCTCCGCGTGGGCCCGGAGCGCGCGGCCGACCCACCCGCGCCCGCGGAGGCCGTCCACGATCGCCGTCCGGGACGGTCGCCCCACGAGGGCACAGCCCTGGACGAGGTAGTGGAAGACGTCGTGGAATGGCGGCGCCTCCCAGCCGGCCTCCTCCCAGTCGACCAGGGCCCATCCGGAGGGGGTCCACAGGAGGTTCCAGGGCGCGAGGTCGCCGTGGCCGGGAGCGGCCTGCCCTGCGGGGCCCGTCGCGCGCCAGAACCGGCCGATGGCCGCTGCCACGTCCTCCGGAAGGCGCCAGGGACGGAGCCGGGGGCGCCAGGGGACCGCTTGGAGGACCAGGACGTCGTCGCTCCGGTCCACGACGGCCGGAGCCGAGAGCGGCGGTGCGAGCAGCGGGCGGAAGGTCTCCAGGGCTCGTCCCTCGCCGGCCAGCGCCTCGCGCCCCTCATCGGTCAGGGCGACCTTGGCCACGGCCTCAGGCCTGCCGTCCGGACGGAGGATCAGGGCCACGAACCGCCCGGGCCGCTCCGCCCGGCGGACCGCCAGCGTCCCGCCGGCCGGCACGTAGGGAGCGACGGCCTCCCGGACGGCCCGGGGCGGCGCATCGCCCCTGGGGAGCAGACGGAAGCCCCCGGCGCGGGCGACGAGCTGCCCGGCCCGGTAGGCGAGCTGAGCTCGAGGCGAAACCGGCTGCTGCACGAGGAGGCCGGAGCGCGCCACCCCGACCGGCCCCCGAGGCAACGAGAGCCGCGAGTCGCGGGAGGGGAACGACGTCCAGCCCGCTCCCAGCCGGGCGGTGGTCCGAGCCTCCAGGAGGTCCACGATCTCGCTCCGGATCGCCTCGGTCACGTGGTGGGCGGTGGCGGAGGCGTCCAGGTGGATCCGCCGGACGGAACTCGGGCCCGCCCGCCTCCACGCGGTTGCCTGCCGCCCGAGCTCCCCCTCGGGGAGCTCGGGTTTCCGCTCGATCAGCAAGCGGGAAGGGGCCTCCAGCACCACGAGCAGGTCCGGTCTGGGGAGGAGGGCCGCTAGAGCCCGGACCAGGCGCGGCGACACGGTCAGTCGATACCGGCCCGGATCGACGGCCAGGTCCCACCACCCCCGCTCCACCACGACCAGGCCGGTTCGCGCGCGGACCGGCCTCTCCCGGAGCCATCCCCCGACCAGGAAGTCCGCCCAGTGGTAGCCCAGGAGGAAAAGCGAGACGATCCGTCCGTGCGGGAGCCGTCCATGCGGGTCCGGGGTGGAGGCCGGCGCCCGTCGTCCGACCAGGGCGCCCGGCCGGGGGAGTACCCCGGGGCGGAAGTGGCGGTGGGTGTGGCGTCGGAAGAGACCGGCCGTGGCCCGGGGCAGGCGCCGGGCGACGGTGGACTTGCCCACCCCATCCGGGCCCACGATGAGGACCTCCAGGCCCGTCGGCCGGACCACGCGCGACGCCAGGCGAGCGGCCTCCAGGGCGGCCACCCGGGCCAGGCGGACGGGGCCGGTCATCCGCCGGGCCAGGATCGACCGGAGGGCTCGCCGCCGGAGCGCCTCGCTCGGCGGGGTGCCCACGAGGGTCGCGCTCGCCACGGGCTCCGCCGCGCGGCGCCCCATCGCTCGCCGGAGCGTCTCCCGGAACGAGCCAGGATCTCGTGACGCGATCAGGCCTATGCGCCGCCACTCGCTCGGGTCCATCCGGCCCTTGCGGAGCCGCTTGATGGCGAGGTAGCCGGCCCGGGCGGCCGGCGCGGCCGCCGCCCCGTCGCCGCTTCCCATGGGAGCGGTGGCGTAGCCGTACCGGCCCAGTCCCCGGGGGTCGTCGAGGACGTCGACGGCCAGCGTCCCTCCCGATCGCTCCAGCACCCAGTACCAGCTCCCGATGTCGTGATGCAGCGACTGGCAGACGCGCCACCCCCGTGCCAGGCGGAGTGGCCACAGGGGGTCGATGCCCTCGGCGACCAGGTCGACGTCCCCTCCGCCCTCGCCGTCGGCCACCGGGTGGAGGACCTGGACGCGGCGGGCGATCAGGGGGGCGATCTCGGAGACCTCCTCGAGGGGCAGGTTCACGGTCGGTCCCTCGACGCTCCGGCGGCCAGGCCTTCCCGGAGCACGCCGGCCACGAACCGGACGTTGCCGAAGAGGTAGCGCCGCCACAGCCGGCGCGGCTCGGTGGCCAGGCGATGGGCCCACTCGAGGCCCGCGCGCTGCATCCACACCGGGGCCCGGCGCTTGGCGCCCGAGGCGAAGTCGAAGGCCGCCCCCACGCACAACAGGACGGGAGCCGCATCGAGGGCGGCCAGGCGGTCGGCAACGAGGTCCTGCTTCGGGGTGCCCAGCCCGATCCACACGAGGTCCGCGGAAGCCGAGCGGATCCGACCCGCCACGGACGCGATCTCCCGTTCGCTCGGTTCCTCGAACGGGGGCGACTCCTCCCCGGCGATCCGGATCCCCGGCGAGGTGCGGCGGAGCCGAGCGGCCAGTTCCCCGACCACCCGGGGCGAGCCGCCGTACAGGTAGTGGCGGGCTCCGGGGAGGACGCCCGGTCCGGTGAGGAGCCCGAGGGCGTCGGGACCGGCCACCCTCTCGGTCCTCACCCCCCGGGTCCGAAGGGCCCACACGACCCCCATCCCGTCGGGGAGGTTGAGGGCGCCCCGGTTGAGCACGGCCCGGTACGCGGGGTCGCGGGCGGCCCGGGTCACCGGGTCCGCCGGGACGAAGTGCACGACGTGGCCGGCCCCGCACTCGAGCATCCGCCGGACGAGGTCGGGGAGGTCCCGGGGAGGGATCGGGTCTATCCGGACCCCACCCAGCCGGACCTCGCGGGCTTCGGGGGCCGCGATCCGGCACCGATGGCCGGCGCGGGCATCCATCGCCGTCCTCCCCACCGCGGTGACGACCATCAGTACGAGCCCCGGCCCGACACGACCGCCGGGATCGTCTTGGCCAGCACGTACAGGTCGTAGGCCAGGGACCAGTTCTCGATGTAGAAGAGGTCGAGGCGCACGTACTCGTCGAAGGTCAGGTCGCTCCGGCCGCTGACCTGCCACAGACCGGTCATGCCGGGGGCCACGTCCAGCCGGCCGAGGTGCCAGTCCTCGTACTGGTCCACCTCCTCCCGGAGCGGAGGCCGCGGCCCGACCAGGCTCATCTCCCCGCGCACGACGTTGAGGAGCTGGGGCAGCTCGTCCAGGCTCCGCCGGCGGAGCCATCTCCCGGCCCTCGTGACCCTCGGATCGTCCGGCACCTTGAACAGGGGCCCGTCGGCCCGGTTGCTGTCGCCGAGCTCCTCCTTTAGCTCCTCCGCGCCGACGCACATCGTCCGGAACTTGTACATGCGGAAGGGCTCCCCGGCCCGGCCCAGCCGCTCCTGCCGGTAGAGCACCGGCCCGGGCGAGTCGAGTCGGATGGCCGCCGCGATCACGGCCCACAGGGGCATGACCAGGATCAGGCCCACGGAGGCCACCACCAGGTCGAACGCGCGCTTCAGGATGGCCTGGCCCCGGCTGAGCTCGACCATCCGCAGGGACAGGGCCAGGTCCTGCCCCACGGGCAGCACGGTGAGCCGGGTCGGGATCATCTCGGGCAGGCGGCTGGAGACGAGCAGCTCCACCCCCTCGTATCGGGCGTCCCGGGCCACGGTTCGCATGGACGGCAGCCCGAGGCCCGTCGCGGCCACGAAGACGCACTCGGCCTGCTGCTCGCGGATCGCGGCACGGAGCCGTTCGACGGTCCCCACGACCGGCAGGTCGCCGGTCACCTCGGCCGGGAGCGACTCGGCGACGTGGCCGATGGGGGAGAACCCCAGCCCCGGGCGGCCGAGGTCCCTCGCGATCCGAATGGCCTCGTCGTTCGTCCCGACGATCAGCGTGCGGACCGCGAGCCTCCCGTCGGCCCGGAGCCGGCCGGTGAACCTCCGCCACCCCCACCGGCCCACCAGCTCGAAGAGTAGGGCCAGGGCCCACGCGACGGCTATCCACCGACCCGGCGTCTCGAGCCGGGACCAGGACCCGGTCAAGAGGACGATGAGCATCCCCATGCTCGACGCGGCGATGGCCCGCCGGAACTCCTCGGGCGGGGCCAGGCGATGCGGGGCGTGGAGGTGAACGGACCGGAAGATGACGATCCAGATCGGGAGGCCGACGATCGCCAGGAGCGCCTGGCCGGCCCCCGGGGGGCGGAGCCCGAACCGGAGGACGTGCGTGAGGGACAGGGCCCCGAGGAGGGCCAGCCCGTCCGAGGCGAGGATCCCCGCGCCGATGGCCCGGTAGCGGCGGCGCGCGTCCCGATCGGCGGAGGCGCGTCCCAGGGCGAGGCGCAGCCGTTCGATCGTTCCCCGATGATCCCGGCCCGGCTCCGGCCGTTCGGCAACGGACGGGACCGGCTGGGCGGTGGTCCGGGTTGTGCTCTCGATCGTCTGCGCCATGCAGCCGCCCCGTTCTCCCGGGAGCCCCTGGAGGGGCTCATGCATTCCCACTCCGGTGCATCGGGCCCTCCGGCGATGGTCTTAAGCCGAAAGCCTCAAGTGAGGGGGGGCAGTGCGCCGAAACCATCGGAGGACGACCGAACAGCCCGGTACGTGATCGGGCCCTTGCCGGGGGCCTCCGGGGCCGGTGAGAGCGTGATGCACGTGAGCACGTTCTGCGCCGCCTCGTGCCTGCTGGAGCGCTTCTCCCGGGACGGCGAGGTCGGGCCGTCGGGGTCCGAGGTGGAGCTCTCCCATCGCGTGTACTCGACGGTCCTCAGGCTGCCCGGCGGAGCGGAGACCCGCCTGTCCTACGCGTGGTCGGTCGAGGATGCCTGGTCGGGGGACGGTGTCCGGGGCGTCTACCGCCTGGCCGTCCTGGGGCAGACCACGATCCGGCCGACCGAGCTCCGCATCGGCATCCGCGTCCCGGAGGGGATGGTGGTGGCCCGGGCGACCCCCGGCATGCGGATCGAGGGCGACCGGGTGTCCTGGGAGGGCCATGCCGTCGGTCTCATGCGGTTCGAGGTCGAGTTCGTGGACCCCCTACCCGGGGGGGTCTGGAGGACGTTGGTGGGGAGCGGGTGATGGCGCCGTGCCACGGCGGGCCGTTCCTCTTCAAGGAAAGTACTCCATCTGCCGATGGGGCAGGTGAGAGCGAGAGGAAGGAGCGTGCGATGAGGAGGATGGGGATCCTCGTCATGGGGGTCGTGGCCTCGCTGGCCGTCTCGGGCGGCGTCGCCTCGGCCCAGTACCCGCCGGAGGGCCCGATCGTCGCGGTCTCGGAGGCGTCGGTCCAGCCCGGAGGCTCGATCGACGTCGAGGGAGAGGGGTGGATGCCCGAGTCGACGGTGTCCCTGACCCTCTTCTCGGAGCCGCGGCCCCTGGACACCGCCGGGGTGGACTCCGAGGGAGCGTTCGCGACGACGGTCGTGATACCGGCCGACGTCGAGGTCGGGCCCCACGTCCTGCAGATCTCGGGCACCGATCCCGAGGGTGATCCCATGACGGTCGACGTGAGCCTCGCGGTCCTGGCAGTGGCCTCGGCCGAGGCCGAAGGCGGGATCGGGCCGGGCGTGGTCATCGGGCTGATCGCCCTGTTCGCGGCGCTGATCGTCATCGGCGCGGTGGTGGTGGCCGGGAAGCGGCGGTCCTCGACCCCGGCGACGGGAAGCGGATAGGCGAACCGGGCTCACACGGCGCCTTGCTCCCGCGCGCGCCGGCGGGGCTAGGCGAGGATCGCCGCGAGCGAGACGGTCACGGTTCCCGTGCCGGCCAGTGACGCCTCTGCGTGGATCCGGCACCACGCGGGATGCTCGACCGGCGGGACGACCGCCCGGGTGAACGGTGCGGTCCGGGCGCTCCGCCCTCGAGACGATTCCCGGCGGTGGCCGTCGGAGCACGTCACGGTCCACCGGACCTCCACGCGCTGTTCGGGATGGGCCGTGACGCTCACCAGGAGCTGGACGGGGTCCGCCACCCGACCCGATGCCGCGACCCTGGCCGGGGCGGCACCGAGAGCTCGGTCCACGGCGACGGCGAGCACGACGGCGAGCATGACGACGAGGACGACGACGACCCCGCCCACCCACCGCCGCCAGGTCCACCCGTCGTGGCCCGATCGGCCCACGGGCGGTATCCCCCATCCCAGGGATGCCACGGCCCGGCCAGGCTACGCCGTCCGGTCCACCCCGAGTCAAGGGCGGACGTGCACCTGTAGACCAAGGAACTAGGGACGTCTCCGCGTCCTTGTCCCGAGCGGCTTCCACACGGGCACCCCGTCCTCGTGGAAGGCCGAGGCCCGGCCGGCGTCGGCCAGCTCCTCGAGCACGGCCCCGGCGTCGCGCTTGCGCCAGCCCAGGGCGGCGGCGACGTCGGGCGCCGTGGCGTCGCCGGCACCCCGGAGCACCGCGAGAGCCAGGTCCCGGCGGGCCTCGTCCTCGGTGGGGAGCCGGGCCAGGCGGTCCCCCCACCTCCTGGCGAAGAGGTCGAACCGGAGGGCGGGCCACCCCGCGCGCTGCTCCTCCACGCCGGCGTTGGTGAGGACCAGCATCCGCTGGAGCGACCAGACCGCCCGGTCCACCCGCCGCCTGTCGTCGGTCCCCAGCAGGCGGCGGAGGCCCGGCCCCCCGGCCGGTCCGTGCTCCAGCACGGCCTCGGCGACCTCCCGCTGCAGCGGCGTCAGGTCGGGGACCTCCTGGAAGTCGTCGGCCCGGCCCGGGCGGCCGGTGAACGCGTAGAGGTGCCCGGCCAGCTCGGGGGCGACCAGCGTCACCACGCGGGTCACGTGCCGCCCCGCGCAGGCCAGGAGGCGGTCGGGGAGCTCGTCCTTGAACCGCCACACCCGGTCCATCTCCGGCGTGAACGAGACGAACCGCCCTTCCTCGTCCCGCACGTCCCACCGCAGGACCCCCGGGCCGGCCACCGCCTCCCAGAGCGAGGGGAGCACCAGGTCCTCCGTGGGGAAGACGGTGGCGATCCCCACCCGTCTCACGAACGCGGCGGCCTGGGCGAGCGAGCGGACCCGGGAGACGGCGCCCATTCCATCGACCAGCGTATCGGCGTCGGGTATCTTCCGGCGGAGCTCGGAGGGAGAGGATGCACCTGCACGGGGACGCGGCCGGGTCGAGCCGGAGGGATGAGGAGCCCGCAGTGGACCACCGTCCCGAGGCAGGGTGGCGCGAGCTCGGGGCCCGGATGCGGCTGTTGCGCCGGGCCCCGGTGCTCCGGGGCCTGACCTGGGGCCAGCTCGGAGACCTGGCGGCCGTCGCCCGGCCGCTCGACACGCCGGCGGGGTCGGTCCTGTACCGGGAGGGCGATCCGGCGGGACGGTTCTACGTAGTGGAGCGCGGACGCCTCCTCGGCAGGGTCTCGTGGAGCGACGAGGTCTGGGAGTTGGGCCCGGGCACCTCCGTTGGCGACGCCGCCCTGGCCGGTGAGGCCTCGTACCGGGCCACGGTGTCGGTGGGGGAACCCTCGCGCCTGTGGGCCCTGGACCGCCACGAGATCGAGGGCCTGTCCCGGGCCGACCCTCACCTCGCCGTGGCCCTCGAGGCGGCCCGGCCCGGCGCGGGCGGGGGTCCCGAGGCCGTCACCGACCGGGAGCTCACCGGATACCGCGTGGAGGCGATCGGGCTCACCAGAGAGGTCGGGGACGGTCGGCGCATCC
The DNA here is from genome assembly GCA_016210805.1 of Actinomycetota bacterium. GTDB lineage: Bacteria > Actinomycetota > UBA4738 > UBA4738 > JACQTL01. Next base: position 9,520 of record JACQTL010000307.1, read on the forward strand.
TGAACGGCGTCTCCCTCGCCATCGAGCCCGGCGAGATGGTGGCCATCCTCGGGGGAAGCGGCGCCGGGAAGTCCACGCTGCTCGACGCGCTGTCGGGGGTGCATCCCGCCGACGATGGCGTGGTGCTCTTCGACGGCGCGGACCTGTACGGGAACCTGGCCGCGGCCCGGACCTCGCTCGGTTACGTCCCGCAGGAAGACATCATCCACAGGGAGCTACCCCTCGAGCTCACCCTGCGCTACGCGGCCCGGCTGCGGCTCCCGGCCGACGCCCCGGCCGCGGAGATCGACGAGGCCGTCCACGAGGCGATGCAGGTGCTCGACCTCTCCGAGCGCGCCGCCGTGCGCGTGGGGTCGCTGTCCGGCGGGCAGCGGAAGAGGGCGAGCATCGGGGTGGAGCTGCTGACCAGGCCCCGGGTCTTCTTCCTGGACGAGCCCACCTCCGGCTTGGACCCCGCCACCGAGTCCGAGATGATGCGGCAGCTCCGCCGCCTGGCCGACGCCGGGAGCACCATCGTCCTCTCCACCCACGTGACCGAGAACGTGGGCCTCTGCGACAGGGTCGTGTTCCTGGCCGGGGACGGGCATCTGGCCTTCTTCGGGGCCCCGGCCGACGCGCCCGAGCACTTCCTGGTGGACGCGATCGGGGAGATCTACGAGCGCGTGGCCGAGGAGGGCACGCCCGAGGAGTGGGGCGATCGGTTCCGGTCGCGCTCCGAGGAGGGAGGGACCGGCGTGGAGCGGCCCGCCGCGGGCGAACCGGCCGGCGGGCCGGCCGAGGGACCGGCATCCTCACCCATGGCGGCTCCCCGCCCGGCGGCGGGGCCCTTCCGCCAGTGGTCGGTCCTCACCAGGCGGAACGTGGACATCCTCCGACGCAACCCGCTCACGCTCGGCATCCTGTTGGGCTCCCCGATCCTCATCGTGCTGATGTTCGTCGTCCTGTTCCGGCCGGGGGCCTTCGATCCGGCGGACCCGAGCCCCAGCGCCACGATCATGATCGTCTTCTGGGTCTCCTTCGGGGGCTTCTTCTTCGGCCTGACCTACGGCCTCCTGCAGGTCGTCACGGAGTTCCCCATCCTCCGTCGCGAGGCGATGGCGAACGTCCGCATCGGGTCCTACCTGGCCTCGAAGCTCACCGTGCTGCTGCCGTTCCTGCTCGTCGTGGCGGTGGCTCTCCTGGGGATCCTCCGGCTGTTCGATCGCCTCCCGGCCGCGGGGTGGTCGACGTACGCGTCCCTGGCCCTGACGGTGCTCCTCATCGAGGGGGCGGCCCTCACCACCGGCCTCGCCGCCTCGGCGTTCACCACCGAGCCGGCCCAGGCCTCCCTGGCCCTGCCGCTCATCACGTTCCCGCAGGTCCTCTTCTCGGGGGGCATCCTGGCCGTGCCGATCATGGCCCTCCTGGGCCGGGTCATGAGCTACGGGATGGCCGTCCGGTGGGGGTTCGAGGCCCTGGGGAGCACCCTGCAGGTGAACCGGCTCTACGCCGAGGGGGCGAGCCCCCTGGGGCCGCCGCTCCTGGCCCAGTACGGCGACACCTTCTCCCGGCCCGCCTGGGAGGCCTGGCTCGTGCTGGCCGGGTTCGCCGTGGCCTTCCTGCTGCTCGCCTACGGGATCCTTCGCCGGCGCCTCCGTGTTCCGGCCCGACGGGCCTGAGGCGCGGTCCCTCGAGACGGGCTACCCGGAGACGTCGCCCCGCACCGGGCGGCGTTCCTCCAGGCGCTTGCGGAAGTGGTCGGCGAGCTCCCGGTTCTCGGACAGCAGCTCCTCGAAGGCCCCCCTGGGGACGACCATGATCTCCGCGTCCTCGATGGCCTGGGCGGAGAGAGAGTGAGCCGCCTGGAGCAGGAGGGAGAGCTCGCCGAAGGACTCGCCGGGGCCCACCCGGTCCACCTCGCCCTGGCCCCCGTCGGGGTCGAAGATCCGGACCCGGCCGGACAGGACGATGTACAGGGCGTCGGAGGGTTCCCCCTTGCCGAACACCGCCGCCCCGGCGGGCCAGAACAGGTTGGACGACGTCCCGACGATGTCCAGGAGGGACTCCTCGTCGAGCGTCGAGAGGTCCCGGACCGAGCGCAGGGCCGTAACCAGGCTGTGGGTGATCCTGGGTGCGGAGGACGGTTCCCCGGCCATCCCGGGTACTGTACCCCCAGCCGTCGGAGGGACCCCGCGCCCCCCGAGGAGGTGAGCCGAGATGACCCTCTCCGAGGTCCCGTTCCGGATCGCGCAGGTGAGCGACATCCACTGCGGGGAGCCGAGCTTCCAGCCGGAGTGGATGTCGGCGATCGTGGAGCGCGTGAACCGGATGGAGCCGGACGTGGTCGTGATCGGCGGCGACCTCACCGCGGCGGGGTACGAGTGGGAGTTCGAGGAGGCGGCCAGGTGGCTGGCCGGGATCCACGCCCCCAAGGTCGTGATCCCCGGGAACCACGACTCCCGCAACGTCGGCTACGTGCACTTCAGGGGGTTCTTCGGGGACCGGTTCTCCCGGTACAGGGAGGACTTCGAGGCCGAGCGAGCCGAGCGCCTCATGGCCACGGGCTTCACCGTCGTGGGCGTGGACTCCTCCCAGCCCGACCTGGACGAGGGGCACATCGGCCGGGAGCGCTACCCGTGGATCCGCGAGCAGTTCCGGGGCGAGCCGGGGGACATCAAGGTCTTCGCCATCCACCACCACATGGTGTCGATCCCGGGCACCGGCCGGGAGCGCAACATCATCACCGACGCCGGCGACCTGATGCTCGAGCTCGGACGGCTCGACGTCGACCTGATCCTCTCGGGCCACAAGCACGTCCCGTTCTTCTGGGGGGTGAACGGGATGCTGGTGTGCAACTCGGGGACGGCCGCCACCAGGCGGGTCCGCGGCCTCACGCCGCCGTCGTGGAACGAGATCCGGGTGGACGCCTCGACGATGAAGGTGTTCCTGCACTACCCCGACGGCCGGCGCGAGCTCTCCGCGATCTTCAGCCGGAAGACCCGGGCCATGACCCGCGAGGTCTTCTACCTGACCGAGGACTTCATGCGGTCGAACAGGCTGCTGGTCGAGTAGCGGGGCCGGGGGCTCAGCGCAGGGCGAGCAGGACGAACAGGATGGCCAGGTAGTGGCACACCGTGGCCCCCAGCGTGAACGAGTGCCATATCTCGTGGTAGCCGAAGTGCCGGGGGCTGGGGTTCGGCCGGTTCAGGGCCAGGACGATGGCGCCCACCGTGTAGAGCACGCCTCCGGCGAACATCAGGGTCAGGGCGGCGGGGGACAGGCCCCTCACGAACTGGGGCATGGACACGATCGCGAGCCAGCCGAGCACGATGTAGAGGGTTCCCCCCAGGGCCCGGAAGCCGTCGACCCGCACGAGCTTCAGCGTGATGCCCAGGGCCGCGCCGCCCCACACCAGCGCGAGGAGCACCGAGCGCCAGGCCCCGTGCAGGACCAGGAGGCTGAACGGGGTGTAGGTCCCCGCTATCAGCACGAAGATCATCGAGTGGTCCAGGCGGCGCATCCGCCGCCTCCCCCTGGGGGACCACGGGAACCGGTGGTACAGGGCGCTCGTGCCGAACAGGGCGGCGAGGGCCAGGGCATATGTGGCGGATCCGACCCTGGCCGCGGTGGTGGGGGCGGCGAGGACCAGGGCCACACCGGCGGGCAGGGCCACGAAGAAGGCCACCTGGTGCAGGCGGCCCCGCCAGCGCGGGACGGGCGCGGTCTCGTCGGGATCGGCGAGGTCTGGGCGGTCTTTCACGTCGTGGTGATCTGTCATGAGGGAAGCCCTTCCCAGTCGTCGGGTGCGGGCGGCATCCCGATCTCGGATCCTGGGAACGCGCCCGGGCCGAAGGAGTCGATTTCGGCGGGGGAGAGCGCTCCTATGAACGTGCTCGGCAGGACGGCAGCGAACAGCCGGTCTTCGAGGCGCCTCCGATCGATCGCCTCGGGACGGACATACGGTCCGATGGTGTCACGGTACCTCAGATCGGCGAGGGATGCGGCGATCTGGTCCGCCGAGACTCCCGCGTCGAGCATGGCGCTCTTGTGCAGGTACACCTCGGACGGCTTCACGTCCTGGACCAGCGAGAGTACCGACGGGCCGAACTCCCGCTCGATGAGGCGCTTCAGCTGGATGGGGTCGACCCGGGCGCCTCCCGACTCGTCGGGGAGGGGGCTCTGCCCGTGGTCGGCCGTGACGATCAGCACGTAGTCGCCGGGCGAGAAGCGCTCCTCCAGGATCCGGCGCACCCTGCCGACCTCGGCGTCGACCGCGGCCAGGGCCCAGCCCTCCCGGATGGACAGCATGTTGTACACGTGGCCCGCGTAGTCCGGGGCCTTGAAGTTGATGTAGACGAGGTCGGTGGCGTCGCCGGCGCCGACCCCTTCGTGCTCGAAGGCGGCCTCGATCATGTCGCCCTGGTACCTGATGATGGGCGGCCCGCAGCACACCGCCCTGCCCCGCGCCTCGAGCTGGCGGGCCATGGCCTCCCCGTGCCGGGCCACCAGGTACTCGGTGAGGCGCTCGCGGGAGGGCATCCCGTCGGGGAGGCGGTAGTCGGCGGGGTGCTGCGGGGCGAAGGCCACGCCGACCTCGTCGAAGTAGGTGGCCACCGGCGGCCGGCCCCTGGGGGCCCCAGGCGCGCCGATCATCGACAGGTGCCAGATCTGGTAGGCCAGGACCCCCGACCAGGCCTCCCCGCCGGCCTCCCGGGCCCACGCCTCCGCCAGGGTCGGCACCAGGATCCGGTCGGTCCGGGCCTCCCCGGGACTGCCGAACGGCTGCACGACGTCGGGGCCCTCCCGCATGTTGTGCCCGACGATCCCGTGGGTCCACGGGAAGGCGCCCGTCCCGATCGTGGCGTGGGCGGAGGCGGTCACGGCCGGGTACGAGCCGATCACCGCGTCGCGGTAGTTCGCCCCCTCGCGCATCAGCCGGGCGACGTTCGGGAGCGAGCCCGGGAAGCGCATCAGCGCGTTGAACCCGCCCCCGTCGATCACGAAGGTGACGATCACCTTCGGCGGGCGGGCCGGCGCGCCGATCCCGGGGAGCACCGCGCCGTCGGGGGCCTCGAAGCCGTCGAACCCCATCAGCCGGGCCGTGGTCGGGGCCAGGTCGGCCAGGGTCACGCGATCGGTGCTGTCGGCGGCCTCCACGATGCCGGGGCCCCACACCACTATGGGGATCCGCTGGAGGTACATCCAGGGCGCGGCGTGGCTGGTCCGGGGGTCCCGGCGGGCGAGCCTGACCGACTCCTGGGGGTAGTTGGACACCGTGTACGGCCGCAGGGCGAGCTGGAGCTCCCCGGTCCGGCCCGGGTAGTGGCCCCGCCGCATGAACAGCAGGATCTCGGATCCCAGGTCCCGGGCCATGGCCCGGATCGACGGCATCGGGTCCGGCCGGAGGAGCCTTCCCACCGTGCGGCCCACGCTCGCCCCGGCGGCCACCAGCCCCAGCCCGGCCAGGCCGAGGTTCCGGAGGAAGCGGCGCCGGTCCGGGCTCCGGGGTCCCTGGTCGCCCCCCGAGCGGGACGCGGTCCATGCGGTCAGGACGGCCCCCACCACGGCGAGCGCGCCGGCGGCGACCGCGGTGAGGAGGCTGCCACGCGCTGCGAGGACGACGGCGACGATCCCCCCCACGGCCAGGACGGGCCAGAGGGTCCGGATCCGGTTCTGCACGCAGCGTCCATTGTCTCAGACGATCCGGCGCGCCCGCGGCTTGGCGCTCGATATGCTCGCCGCGGTCCGAGGCCTGGAGCGGTTGGATGAGCGGGTTCCGGTACGGGGTGCTGGGGGCGGGCCGCCAGGGGACGGCGGCCGCCTACGACCTCGCCGTGCGGGGAGGATCGGCCTCGGTGGCCCTGGCCGACCTGGACGGGGCGAGCGCGGAGCGGGCCGCCCAGCGGGTGAACGCGCTGGCCGGCGAGCCGGTGGCGAGCGGCGAGGCCCTCGACGTGTCGGACCCTCGAGCGCTCCGGGACTTCCTGGAGCCGCTCCACGCCGCGGTCAGCGCCGTGCCCTACGGGCTGAACCTGGGCGTGGCCGAGGCCGCCGTGGACGCCGGGACCCACGTGTGCGACCTGGGGGGGAACACGCCGATCGTGCTCCGGGAGCTGGAGCTCGACCCCCGGGCCCGGGAGCGGGGGGTCGCCGTGGTGCCGGACTGCGGGGAGGCGCCGGGGCTCGCCAACAACCTGGTGGCCCACGCCCTGACCCTCCTGGACGAGCCGGAGGAGGCCGTGCTGTACGACGGCGGCCTGCCCCTCGACCCCCGGCCCCCCTGGAGCTACGCCCTCACGTTCAACATCGACGGGCTCACGAACGAGTACCACGGCACGACGACCTACGTGATCGACGGCGAACCCCGCGAGGTCGAGTGCCTGGACCCGGCCGAGGACGAGCTGGTCGAGTTCCCGGAGCCGTTCGGGACGCTCGAGGCCTTCGCGGCGAACACCGGATCCACCACGCCGTGGACCCTGGGCCGGCGCCTGCGCACCCTGAAGAGCAAGGTCCTGCGGTACCCGGGGCACGTGGCGCGGTTCCGGGCGTTCCGGGACGCCGGCCTGTTCTCCCTGGACCCGGTGGTCGTGGGCGGGGTGGAGGTCGTTCCCCGGGAGGTCCTCCACGCGCTCCTGGAGCCCCGGATCCGGGCCACCCCAAAGACCAGGGACGTGGTGCTCAACCGGGTGGTGGTGCGGGGCCGGCACGACGGGAGCGACGCCGAGGCCGTCGTCGACCTCGTGGTCCGCCACGACGAGGAGCTGGGGTTCACGGCGATGGAGCGGGCCACCGGGTGGCACGCGGCGATCGTCTGCCACCTGATGGCGTCCGGCGTGATCGGGGCGGGAGCCCGGCCGGTCGAGGTGGCCGTCGAGCCGGCCCGGATCGTGGAGGCCGTCCGGGCTCGGGGGTTCGAGCTCGCCGAGAGGGTCGCGCCGGCCTGAGCCCATCCCGGCGCATCCGAGGATGGGTAGACCTACCGATGCGCCGAACCGGACCCGCGGGCCACCATGAGCGGCTTCGCGGGCGACGAGCCCGCCGGTCGGGAGGAGGTGCGCCATGAAGGGATTGAAGGTGGCGTTCAGGACGACGGCGCCGCCGGACCGTGTCCTGTCGGCGTTCGTCGACTTCTCGGATCGCCGGCCCGAGCTGTGGCCGAACCTCTCGCGGACCCTCTACAGGGCCCACGACGTGGGGGACGGGTGGGCCGAGGTCACCGAAGGCAGCGACGTCTTCCGCGGCATCTGGGCCCGGGAGCGGTACGAGTGGTCCACCACTCAGGCCGAGGGCCGGGTCCTGGAGTCCAACGTATTCCGACCGGGGAGCAGCTACCGCCTGGTCGTGCGGGCGGCGGAGGGCGGCGGCACCGAGGGCGAGGTCGTCTGGAACAAGGCCGGCAGCACCTTGAAGGGCCGGATCATCGTCCGGATGATCCGGATGAGCCGGGGACGGATCGTTGCCAAGCAGTTCGGCCAGACCCTCGCCCTCCTCGAGGAGGAGGCGGCGGCCGGGGCGTCCTGAGCCGGGAAGGGCCTACCGGCGGCGCTTGAGGTCGGCCAGCACCTCGCGGGCGCAGTTCGCCCCGGGGGCCCCGGTCACGCCTCCGCCCGGATGGGCCCCCGATCCGCACAGGTACAGGCCGGCCACCGGCATGCGGTATCGGGCGAACCCCCAGATCGGCCGCCACATGAAGAACTGGTCGAGCCCCGGTTCCCCGTGGAGGGGGTGCCCGCCGGTAAGGCCGTACGCCCGCTCTAGGTCGGGAGGTGCCAGGACGGTCCGCTCCTCGACCAGGCCGGAGATCCCGGGCGCGTGGTGCTCCAGGGTCTCCAGGACCAGGTCCCCGAGGCGGTCGCGCTCGGTCTCCCAGTCGCCCTCCCGGAGCTCGTAGGGGGCCCACTGGACCAGGACCCGCATCCGGAGACGCCCGTCGGGGGAGACGCTGGGGTCGGCGAGGCTCTGGATCGTGGCCTCCAGGAAGGGCGACTCGGACACGCGGCCGTACTTGGAGGCGTCGAAGGCCTTCTCCAGGTGGTCGATCCCGTGGGCGACCACGATCCGACCGGCCAGGCGCTCGGGAAGCTCCACATCGGGGGACCCGGTGAACCGGGGGAGGGCTCCCAGGACGAGGTCGACGCTCCCCACCACCCCCGGGGTCCGGACGTTCCCGGCCCGCCACCGGAGGGACGGGCCCAGGACCACGGGGTCCACCAGCTCGAGGAGGGTCCGCTTGGGGTCGGCGCCCGAGAGCACCACCCTGGCTTCGATCTCCTCGCCGGAGGAAAGGGTCACGCCCACTGCTCGCTCGCCGTCGGTGCGGATCGCCCCGACCTCGGCTCCCGTGCGGACCTCGGCGCCCAGCGTGCGTGCGGCCCGGGCCAGCGCCTCGCCCACCGCGGCCGACCCGCCGCGGGCGAAGACGGTCTCCCCGGCCGCCCCGCCGTCGGTCCCCGCCGTGTCGCCGAGGAGGACGGCGGCCGTGCCCGCGGACCAGGGGCCCATGGCCGCGTAGCGGACCCCGCGGGCGGCCAGGACCCCGCGGAGGGCGTCGTCCTCGAACACCTCGCCGACCAGGTCGGCCACGGCCATGGGGAGGACCCGGAGGGCCTCGCGGACGTGGCGGGCGCTCCCCAGGCCCCGGATGGCCCGGCCCAGGCGGAGCCCGGTGAGGGCGTCGTCGATCGACGGGCTCCTCACGTCGGGCGGGGTGGCCGCGTGGAGGTGGGCCACCAGGCTCCCCAGGGCCCGGACCTTGCGGTCGAAGGACGGGTAAGCCTCCGCGTCTGCCCGGGAGCGCCGCGAGAGCTCGGCGGCCGTGCGAGCCACGTCGGACCACAGGGTGACGGCCGTGCCGTCGGGCTGCGGCGCGAAGGCCCGGACCCTGGGACGGATCAGGGACAGGCCCTGGGCGGCCAGGCCCAGGTCCCGGATCACCGAGGTCCGCAGGCGGCCTATCGTGCCGGCCAGCTCGGCGCCGCCGCCGACGCGTTCCCGGCGCTCCAGGACCACGACGCGCAGTCCGGACCTGGCCAGGTATCCCGCGGCCACCAGGCCGTTGTGGCCGCCGCCCACGACGGCGGCGTCGTAATGCCGGGCGGGAGGCGGGCCCGCGCTCATGCCGCGGAACCCGCTCGACGGCGGCCCCGGCCACCCCGCCGGACCCGGACGAGCTCCAGCGCGGCCAGGCGTCCGGGAGCCCCCATGATCCCGCCCCCCGGGTGCACCGAGGACCCGCACATCCACAGGTCGCGAAGGGGCGTGCGGAACCGGGCCCATCCGGGCACCGGGCGGTTGAAGAACAGCTGCTCCAGGGACAGCTCTCCCTGGAAGATGTTCCCCTCCGTGAGGCCCATGTCGCGCTCGATGTCGAGCGGGGTGAGCACCTGGCGGTGGAGGATCAGGTCCCTGATGTTCGGGGCCCGCTCGGCGATCGTGTCGACCACCGCGTCGCCGAACGCCTCGCGCTGCGCGTCCCAGTCCGGCTCGCCCTCGGCCAGGTGGTAGGGCGCGTACTGGACGAAGCAGCTGATCACGTGCTTGCCCGGTGGGGCCATGGACGGGTCGACCAGGGTGGGGACGATCATGTCGATGTACGGCCGGCGGGAGAACCGCCCGTACTTCGCGTCGTCGTAGGCCCGTTCCATGTAGTCGACCGACGGCGAGAAGCTGATCGCGCCCCGGAGGTGCTCGCCGGGGCCGGGGAGGCAGGTGAAGTCGGGGAGCCCGTCGAGGGCCAGGTTCACCTTCCCGGAGGAACCCCGGAACTTGTACCGGCGGACCTCGTCCAGGAACCCGTCGTCGAGCGTGCCCGGCTCCACGAGGTCCACGAACGTGCGCCGGGCGTCCACCGAGGAGAGGACGGCGCCGGCGGCGATCTCCTCGCCGGACGCGAGGACCACGCCGGTGGCCCGGCCGTCCCTCGTGGCGATGCGGGCCACCGGAGCCTCACGGCGGATCTCGGCGCCGGCCTCCCGGGCGGCCGAGGCGATCGACTCGCTGATGCCCCCGGTCCCCCCCCGGGGGA
>JACQTL010000316.1 GCA_016210805.1 Actinomycetota bacterium
CCGCTCGGGGGACCCGGGAAGGGGGGAAGATGCGCAGGTTCGTGGTTGCGCTGACCACGCTGGCCGTCCTGTTCGGGGGTACGGGGATGGCCGAGGCGGTCGTCTACGACGTGTGGGTGAACGATGCCGCCATACCCAGCAGCCCGACGACCAGCCGTGTCCTGATCTTCGGAGAGATCGACTGCACCTTCGGGGAGAGCTTCACGGTCCGGGTCTCGATCTGGAGCGAGAGCGGGGACAAGGCCACGGGCCGGGCCTCCGGGCCATGCGGCCTGATCAACGGCGCCGGGCCGACCCCGCAGAACGGCTTCGGCTTCTGGCTCGCCAGGGCCCGGGTCGTCAATGGGTCGTTCACGTGCGGCGAGGGGATCCTTTGGAGGGCTCGCGGGAAGACCGCGACCGGCCAGGACACGTCGAGCGGATTCGGCGACATAGTCTGCGACTGATCCGGCCCGCTGGCTGGAACGGCGGAAGGGGGAGGGGATGCGCAGGTTCGTTGTGCTGCTGGCCGCGCTGGCCATCGTCGCGGGGGGTGCCGGCTCGGCTCAGGCGGCCGTGGAGGACATCAACGTGTACGGGGGGTTCATCCTCCACGACCCCGAGTTCAAGCGCGTGACCCTGTTCGGGTCGATCGTCTGCACCCCGGGCGAGGGCTTCTCGATCCGGGTGTCGATCTGGTCCGAGGGTGGCGACAAGGCCTCGGGGCGGACCGCCGGGGTCTGCGGTGAGGGCGAGGTCACCGGTCAGACCGAGGAGGGGGCCACGCCGTGGGTCGCCAGGCTCCGTGTGGTCGACGGGAGCTTCACCGACGAGGAGATCCTGTGGCGCGCCCGCGCCCAGACGGCCACCGGGAACCGCACGGAGAGCGGCTTCTCAGGGCTCTGCTTCTTCTGCGCCTGACCCGGTCCGCGGCCTGACCAGGTAGAGGGCGGCTCCGGCCGCCCTCTACCCGCTCCCGGGGGAGCTGGACCCCGGAGATGGGTGCCCGCCGTCCTCAAGGGACGAGACGCCAGGAGGAGGGGGAAGGATGCGCAGGAACGTAGAGCTGCTGGCCGCCCTGGCCGTCGTCGCCGGGGGCGGCCCGGCCCAAGCCACGGTGTCGGAGATCACCGTGTACTCCGCGCAGATATTCCACAACCCGGAGTACAGCCGGGTCATCGTGTTCGGCTCGCTGGTCTGCACGGAGGGCGAGCGCTTCTCGGTCCGGGTCTCGCTCGTCGGCGAGGGCCAGAAGGCGTCTGGGCGCGCGTCGGGCGTCTGCGAGGGGGAGGAGGTCGGGCCGCAGACGGAGCCGGGAGCCACGTTCTGGCAGGCCAGGCTCCGGGTGGTGATGGGCGCCTTCCAGGGCGAGGACCTGGTGGTGTGGCGGGTCCGGGCCCAGACGGCCACCGGCAGCCGCACGGAGAGCGCCTTCGTCGAGATCTGCTACCAGTGCGGCTGACGTAGCGGGGAGCACCAAGAAGGCAAGGGGAGGCTCCGGCCCGCCCCCTTTCGTGACGGATGGACTGGATTTCCGACACCCGATCAGGGGATGCTTCCCTGCAAGCAGCCATGAGGAGGGGGAGGATGCGCAGATTCATCGTGGCTCTGGCCACGCTGGCCTTCGTGGCCGGAGGGGCGGGGGCGGCTCAGGCCCACGTCACCGACGTCGGGACTGACTTCGGTCTCCACAAGTTCGTCCCCGAGTTCAGCCGGGTGCAGATGTTCGGCTTCATCGACTGCACGCCCGGGGAGTCGTTCTCCCTCCGGGTCACGATCTGGGGCGAGGCCGGAGTGGCCACCGGGCGGGCATCGGGCCCGTGCGAGGACGGAGAGGTGACCACCGAGAACGGCGGCGCCGAGTGGGTCGCCAGGCTCAGGGTCACTGAGGGCTCGTTCGGAGAGTTCGACGAGGTGTTCTGGCGCATCCGGGCCGTGACCTCGGACGGAAACGTGAAGGTCAAGACCGGGTTCGCGCTCGTCATCCGGATCGGGCTCATCTAGGGTCCGGCGCAGGGTGCTGAAGGAAGGGGGCGGCTCCGGCCGCCCCCTTCCTCGTGTGGGACCATCGACGGGATGATCGAGTTCACCGCCTGGGCCGAGGAGATCCTGACCCGGACCCACGCGGCCGCCCGGCGGTTCAACCCGGATGCCATCGTGCGGATGCACCGGGTGGTAGGTGAGGTCCGGTTCGACCTCACCGACCGGGCCGAGGAGGGCGACGAGCTGGTCGAGAGGGACGGGTTCCTGCTGCTCGTCGAGCGGGGCCTGGACGGGGTGGTGGACGTCGTCGAGCCGCACGACCGGCTCGTCCTCCGGGACCACGGCGAGCCGGTCTCGGAGCGCGGCGAGCCCGGTTAGAACCCGGCCTTCGAAGCGGCCTCGATCTCGTGGGCCAGGCGGAGGTCCTTCCCGGTGACGGCGTCCTCCGACCAGGTGTGCAGGCCCACCCGGACCCGCGTGTAGTGGTTCTCGAGGTCGGGGTGGTGGTCCGCGGCCTCGGCCTTCTCCGCGATCCGGTCGATGAAGGCGATCGCGTCCAGGAACGTGTCGAACTTGAACTGCTTGTAGATCTCGCCCCGCTCGTGGCGCCATCCGGGCAGGTCGGCGAGGGCCGCTCGGATCTCGTCGTCGGAGAGTCCGGCCATCTCGGGGAGAACGCTACCCCTTCGGGGCCGGTTCACGTCTCCTCGCCGGCCCGCCACCGCCGGAGCTGGGGGACCAGGAGGCCGATCGCCCCGACGCCCGCGATGCAGGCCACGCCGCCGGAGACCACCGAGAACGTCGGCGAGACCAGCCCGGCGACGATCCCGGCCTCCAGGTCGCCCAGGCGGGGCCCGCCGGTGACGACCAGGATGTGGATCCCGGCCAGCCGTCCCCGGAGCGTGTCGGGGACCGACAGGTGCAGGATCGTGCTCCGGAAGACCGCCGAGATCACGTCGGCTCCGCCGGCCACGGCCAGGAGCAGCAGGGCGAGCCAGAGGCGATCCCCGGACAGCCCGAACCCGGCGATGGCCGCCCCCCACACCGCCACGGCCCACATCACCGCCAGGCCCTGCCTGCGGACCCTCCCCACCCAGCCGGCCGTGAGCGCCCCCGCGAGGGCCCCCACGGCGATCGCCGAGAACAGGGCGCCGACCACCTCCGGGCCCCGCCGGAACTGTGAGACGGCCAGGAAGGCGAACAGGGCCCGGGGCATCCCGAAGACCATGGCCACGATGTCGATCGTGAACGTGGACTGGAGGACCCGTCGGCCCCGCAGGTAGGCGAACCCCTCCCGGATCGAAGCGAGCCCCCGGGTGGCGCCGACCTCGCCCCGGGGCGGGGCCGGCCTCATCAGCGCCGCGGCCCCGAGCGTCGCCGCGAACGTGGCCAGGTCGATCGTGTAGGCCCAGGTGAGCCCGAGCCTGGCGATCACGATGCCGGCCACGGCCGGCCCCACGATCATCGTGGTGTTCCACATCACCTGGTTGAGCGCTATGGCCGCCGGCAGGCGCTCCTTCCCGACGAGGTTGGGGATCATGGCCGAGCGGGTCGGGGAGTCCAGGCCCGAGAACAGGGCGGTGAGCCCCGCGGCCCCGTAGACCAGGCCGACCGGCGGGCGGCCCAGGCTCCCCAGCAGCAGGACGAGCGTCGCCGTGGCGAAGCCGAGCTGGGCGACGACCAGGAGCTTGCGACGGTCCATCCGGTCGACCAGGGGTCCGGACCAGAGCGTGGACACGATCAGGGGGACCAGCTGGACCAGGCCCACCAGCCCCACGGCCGCCGGGGACCCGGTCAGGTCGGTGAGCTGGATGAAGACGGCCACGAGGGTGATCTGGCGGCCGGTCTCGGAGATGAGCTCCCCGAACCACAGGAGCCGGTAGTCGCGCGAGGCCCTGAGTGGGGACATGTCGACGGCGAGCCCCCGCACCGCCGCCGCGGCCCTCCGTCCCCGGGCCCGGGCCGGGCCGACCCGGGCCGTCCCGGCCTCCTCGTCCGGCGTCGGGGGGTCCTCGGTCGGCATGGCGCCGCCGACCATAGCAGCGGCCGGCGGCCCGGGCGGGCTACCGCTCGGCGGCCTGGAGCGGGGCCCCGGACCCGATCAGGTCCATGGCCTCGCGCAGCTCCTGGCCCCGGTTGAGCGCCACCGCCGCCCGCACCTTCCCGCCCTGAACGTAGAAGGCCAGGAACGAGCGCTCCTCCAGGCTGCCCCGGATCACCAGGTCGTCCCAGCCCGTGTGGAACCCGGCGTACTGGAGGTTCTGGTCGTACTGGTCCGACCAGAACCAGTGCACCTCGTCGTAGGGGGAGCCCTTCCCGACCATGGCCCGGGCCGCGGCCCGGCCGTGCCGTATCGCGTTCTGCCAGTGCTCGGTGCGGACCCGCCCGAACACCGGGTGCTGGTGGTTGGCCACGTCACCGGCGGCCCAGATGCCCTCCGCGCTGGTCCGGCAGAGCTCGTCCACCAGGACGCCGTTGTCGACGTCGAGCCCGGCGGCCTGGGCCTCCTCGACGTTCGGCTGCACGCCCACGCCCATGATCACGAAGTCGCACGAAAGGGACCCGCCGCCGGCGGTGAGGACCCGCTCGACCCTGCCGTCGCCCTCGAAGCCGGCCACCCGGTCCCCGAAGACGAACTCCACGCCGTGGTCCCGGTGGATCCCGGCCAGCACGCCTCCGACCTCCGGGCCGAGGACCCGTTCCAGCGGGACGGACCCCCCGTCGATCACGGTGACCTCGACCCCCCTGGCCCGGAGCGAGGCGGCGACCTCCGAGCCGATGAACCCCGCCCCGGCCACGACGGCCCTCCTCCCGGGGGCCATCTCGGCGCGGATCCGGGCGGCGTCCTCCAGGGTCCGCAGCCCGTGGATCCCGGGGAGGTCGAGCCCGGGGATCGGGAACCGCCGGTTCCGGGCCCCCGTGGCCAGGAGCAGCTTGTCGTACGGGACCTCCTCGCCCCCTCCGACCGCCACCCGGCGCCCGGCCGGGTCGATCGACAGGACGGTGGCCCCGAGCATCAGGTCGATCGCGTGGTCCTTCCAGTAGGAGGGGGGCTGGACCAGCGCGTCGTCGGCCGAGGCCTCCCCCCGGAGGAACGCCTTGGAGAGCGGCGGGCGCTCGTACGGGTACAGGGGCTCGGCGCCGATCAGGAGGACCGGGCCGTCGAACCCCTCCTCCCGGAGGGCCACGGCCGCGCTGGCACCGGTCAGGCCGGCTCCCACCACGACGATCCGTTCGGCGGACCGCGGGGCGGGCGGCGGCGCGGGCTCGGCGGTGGCCGGGACCCGCTCCTCCTCGGCCGGGGCCGGGCCGGGGCGCCCGTCGGCGGGCTCCAGCGAGCGCTTGGCCGGCCCCTGGATCACCGCGCCGTCCACCGCGAACCGCGAGCCGTGGCAGGGGCAGTCCCACGTCCTCTCGGTCTGGTTCCAGTCGACCGTGCAGCCCATGTGGGTGCACTTCGGGTCCAGGGCGACCAGGGCGCCGTCCTCCCCCTTGAACACGGCGAGGCGCCGCCCTCCCAGCTCCACGATCCCTCCGTGGCCCGGCTGGAGGTCGGCCGCGGACCGGTCGGCCGTCCGCACGATCAGGACGTCGGTGGGGGACTGGTGGGCCACCTTGTTCGGTACGGACCCCAGGAACCGGCGGGCCCCGGACATCCCCTTGTTGCCGACCACGACCAGGTCGGCCCTCTCGTCGGCGGCCAGGCGGACGATCTCCGCGGCCGGGTCGCCCACCAGGCTCCTGGTGGCCACCCGGACCCCCCTCGGCTTCCCGGCCAGGGTCTCCTCCAGCCGGATCGCGCCGACCAGGGGATCGCCCACGTAGGCCAGGAGGACCCTCGCTCCCACCTGCATGGCCAGCTCGAAGGCCACCCGGCAGGCCTCCGTGGCCGTCCCCGACCCGTCCGTGCCGGCCACGAACAGGTCGTACTCCCTCTCCCCCGGGCCGCCCACCTCGCCCTCCCGGGTCGTGTCCACGATCAGGACGTCGCAGGGGGCGGTGTGGGCCACGCGCTCGGGCACGCTCCCCAGGCGGAACCGGGAGGGCGACCCCATGCCCCGGTTGCCCACCACTATCAGGTCCACGCCCATCCGCTCCGCGGAGAAGGCGAGGACCTCGGCCGGCTCCCCCCGGTCGAGCACCGCTTCCACCTCGATGCCCTCCCTCCGGGCCATCCCCTCGGCGTACTCCAGGAAGGCCTCGGCCATGGGCTTCATGATCCGGGGCGGGTCGTAGGCGCAGGCCAGCACGAGCCTGGCCCCCAGGTCCCTGGCCAGCCCCACGGCCGCGCGCTGGGCCACGTTCGCAGTGGGGGAGCCGTCGGTGCCCACCAGGATCGTGCGGTACCCCACTACTCCTCCGACGCGATCACGGTGCCGGTCATCTGGGAGGGGTGGACGTCGCAGCGGAAGAACCACTCCCCGGCGTCCAGGGCGGGCACGGGGTAGGTGATCGTCTCTCCCCCCTGGATGATGTCGCCGGTGAAAAGCGCCGTCGCTGCCGAGCCGTCCGTGTAGATCGAGACGTTGTGCGGAACGCCCGGCTCCCGGTTGTCGAAGACCAGGTCGAACGACCGGCCCGCGGGGACCTCGAGGACGTCGCCGTCGAACGACAGAGTGGGCACGGCGGTGATCGAGACGGCGCCCGGGTCCGGCGAGGGGCCCGGCTCGGCCGCCGTGCCGAACCCCAGCGAGGGCTTGAACATCATGAAGTAGAGGATCGCCGCCAGGCCCACGATGCCGATCGCGGCGATCGTGACCGGGGCCCGGGAGGCCAGCAGCTCGTCGAACTGCTCCTCGGTCACGGCCCTGGACCCCGCGGCCATCGACCGGGCCACCAGCCCGACCCTGCGGAAGTAGGGCCGGGCCATCGCGTACATCGACACCGAGGTGAGCACGAGGACCGCGATCGAGGCCCAGATCCAGGCCCGGCCCCACCACTCCCCCAGGAACCCCGCCACGATGCCGCCGACCAGGAGGACCCCCAGGGACACGTAGAACCAGGTGATCGTGCCCCCCGAGAAGGTGACCAGCTCGGCGACCCGGGCGGGATCGCGCTCGCGGCGGATCTTGAAGGTCACGGCCATCGACGCGCCGTGCGAGGCCAGGAAACCGAAGACCCCCACGATGTGCAGGAACACCCACCAGCGATACAGATGACCCTCCCCGGACGGCGTGCCGGGCGATGGTACCAAGAGGCGGTCCGGGCCCTACGGGTCAGCCCCCGAAGAAGTTCTGGGCGACCCGGATCGCGCCCGGCCCGAGGACCACGACGAACAGGGCCGGCAGCACGCAGAAGATCATCGGGAACAGCAGCTTGAGGGGCGTGGTCATGGCCTTGCGCTCCGCCCGCTGCCGCCGCTTGACCCTGAGCTCCTTGGCCTGGGCCCGGAGGACCCCCGCGATCGAGACGCCGAAGATGTCCGCCTGGATCATGGCCAGCGTGAAGCCCCGCAGCTCCTCGACGTCGGTCCGGGAGGCGAGGTTCCGGAAGGCGTCCACGCGGGTCACCCCGAGCTGCATCTCCTGGAGCATCCTGGCGATCTCCTGGGAGAGGGTTCCCGGCACGTTCCTGATGACCTGGGCCAGGGCGGCGTCGAAGCCCAGCCCGGCCTCCACGCTGATCGTGAGGAGGTCCATCGTGTCCGGGAGGGCCCGGGCGATCTCGTCCTGGCGCCGGGCCGCGGCCTGCCCCAGCCAGGCCCCCGGGATGAGCCACCCCACGCCCACGCCGATGCCCACCGCGACCAGCACGATCCCGCCGGTCCGGTTGGCGATCTGGGACAGCGAGTAGGCGGTCACCGCCCCTCCCAGGGACCCGAACACCTTGAACGCGGCGACCTTCTCGGCGTCCCAGCCGGCGGGGCTCCCGGCCAGGGCCAGCTTGTGGGCGATGCGGCGACGCATCTCCTCGGGCGTGATCCGCCGGGCCATGCCTCCCAGGGCGCCGACCAGCGGGAGGAGGGCCCGCTCCAGGAACGACCGGGCCAGCTCCTGCTCCCGGAGGTCGGTGGAGCCGTGGACCGCGGCCACCTGGGCCTCGAGCATCTCCACCGGCCGACGTCGCCTGGCCAGGACGGCCTCGACCGTCATGCCCACCAGGACGACGGACCCGAACGTGGCCACCAGCGCGAAGGGGAGCAGGAGGCTAGACATCGATCTTCACGATCTTCCTCATCCAGGCGATGCCCACGGCCATCAGGCATCCGGCCGTCCCGAGCATCACGAGCCCGACCCGGGTGCTGAAGAGCAGGTTCAGGTACCCCGGGTTCACCTTGGCGATGTACAGGGCCACCAGGAACGGCAGCGCGGTCAGGATCGAGATGGACAGCCGTCCCTCGGCCGAGTACACGTCGATCTGGCGGCGGATCTGGTCCCGTTCCCGGACGGTGTCCGCCACGGTGTCCAGGATCTCGGCCAGGTTCCCGCCCACCTCGCGCTGGACGTTCACGCCGAGCACCGCCCACTTGAAGTCGTCGCTCCCGATCCGCTCGGCCATCGCGTTCATGGCCTCGTCCACGGGGCGGCCCAGCCGGATCTCGGCGACGACCCGTCCGAACTCCGTGGACCCGGGCTCCCCGATCTCCTTGGCCACCATGTCCAGGGCCTGGAAGAAGCTGTGCCCGGCCCGCAGGGAGGAGGCCAGGATCATGAGGATGTCGGCGAGCTGCCCGTGGAGCCTCTTGTTCCGCTTCCTGACCGCCCGGGCCAGGAGGAGCGGGGGGACGAGCGCCCCCACGGCCGCGATGATCCCGGCGAAGATCGCGCTCCCCAGCAGGCCGAACCCCACGGCGGCTCCCACCAGGGCGGCCAGGCCGGTGGCCGCCACGAACTCCCCGGTTCGCAGGGGGAGCCCGGCCCGCTCGAGCCGCGTGGTCAGCCTCCCGCCCAGGCCGCTCGCCGCAACGACGCGCTCGGCGCCCTGGACCACGGGCTCGGGAAGCCAGGCCCCCAGGCCCCGCTCGCGCTCCCCGGCCTCGTCGTCCTCGTCGGTCCGGGCCGCCATCCGGCGGACCAGCTCGCGGTCGCGCCGGGTCCGGTCCCTGGCCCCCAGCCACATGACCAGCAGCAGGAAGGCGGCCAGGAAGGAAAGGCCCAGGGCGACCGCCAGGCCCCAGGCCCCCGCCAGGAGGGGGGAGGCCGGGGCCGGGGGCTCGGCGGTCGGGGCCCCGGACGGCGGGGGCGCCACCTTGGGGAACAGGGCGAGGGCCGCGTCGGCGCCCGACGGCGCCGCGACGCCGATCTCGACCTGTCCGCCGCTCTTCAGGACCGACCGGTACGTGATCACGTACTGGTTCGAGAGCTCGCCGGCCAGCCCCGCGTAGACCTCGGAGAGGTCGGCGGTCCCGGCCGGCGCGTACCGGCCGCCCGTCCGGTCGGCCAGCGTCTGGAGGGCCTCCACGTCGAACTCGCCGGTCCTGAGGCCCACGGTGTAGAGGGTGGCCTCGGCGGCCCTGGCCGCGGCGACCGCTCCCTTGAGGGTGGCCTCGCTCGCCGTGTCCCCCCCGTCGGACAGGACGATCACGTTGCGCTGCCCGGCCCCGGCGAACATCCCGCTGGCCTCCACCACGGCGTCGTACAGGGAGGTCTCTCCCTCGGCCGCGAGCTTCCCCAGGGCCTGGAGCACGGCCGCCCGGTCGGGGGTGAGCTCGTGCAGGACCCGGGGCTCGTCGGCGAACGTGACGATGCCCACCCGGAGCCCCTCCCCCTCTGGTAGCTCTGTGACGAACTGGAGGGCCGCGGCGATCGCGGCGGCCAGGGGCTCGCCCTTCATCGAGCCGGACGTGTCCAGCACGAGCACCGCGTCCACCGGCTCCCCGGCCTCCGACAGGCGCTCGATCGTGAAGTCGTCGATCGGCCGTCCGCCCTCGGTGAGCTCCACCGTCTCCGCCGTCGCGGTCTCGGCCCCCTCGATCGACAGCGTGACCCGGACCTCCGGGAACCCCTCCAGGGAGACCTCCCGGATCGCGACGCCGCCCTCGTCGGGCTCCGCGGCGAGGGCGGGCAGGGCCAGGAGGGCGGCGGCCAGGCCCCCGACGCCGAGGGCCGCCAGGGCCCGGCGGGCCGTCATCGGGCCGCCCCCGCCGGCATGAACATGGCCGCGCCCAGCCTGATCCCCTTGTCCTCGAGCTTCTCCAGGAACTTGGGGCGCAGCCCGGTCGGGCGGAGCCCGCCCACGAACCTCCCCTCCTGGTCGGTGCCCGCCCGGAAGTCGAACAGGAAGATGTCCTGGATCGTGATGACGTCGCCCTCCATGCCCACCACCTCGGTGATGTGGGTGATGCGCCGGGAGCCGTCCTTCAGCCGGGCCTGGTGGATGATCAGGTCGATCGCCGAGGCGATCTGCTCGCGGAGCGCCCGGACGGTGAGCTCCATCCCGGCCATCATCGACACCGTCTCCAGGCGGGACAGCGAGTCGCGGGGCGAGTTCGCGTGGATCGTCGAGATCGAGCCGTCGTGGCCGGTGTTCATGGCCTGGAGCATGTCCAGGGCCTCGCCGCCCCGGACCTCCCCGACCACGATCCGGTCCGGGCGCATCCTCAGGGCGTTGCGGACCAGGTCCCGGATCGTCACTTCGCCCCGGCCCTCGATGTTCGGGGGCCGGTACTCGAGGCGGACCACGTGGGGCTGCTGGAGCTTGAGCTCCGCGGCGTCCTCGATCGTGATGATCCGCTCGTCGTGGGGGATGAACGACGACAGCACGTTCAGCGTGGTGGTCTTCCCGGCCCCCGTCCCGCCCGAGACCAGCACGTTGGTGCGGCCCCGGACGCAGGCCTCCAGGAAGCCGGCCACGTCGTCGGAGATCGTCCCGAAGGCCACCAGGTCGCCGGTCTCGTAGGGGTCGGCGGCGAACTTGCGGATCGTCAGGGCGGGCCCGTCCACGGCGAGCGGGGGGATGATGGCGTTCACCCGGGAACCGTCCGGGAGCCTCGCGTCGACGTACGGCGAGGCCTCGTCGATCCGCCGCCCCACCTTGGTGACGATCTTGTCGATCGTCCACCGGAGCTGCCGGTCGTCGTGGAACTTGGCCCCCGTCCAGTAGAGCTTCCCGGCCCGCTCCACGTAGATCGTCTCCGCGCTGTTCACCATGATCTCGGTGACGTCCGGGTCCCGGATGAACGGCTCCAGGGGGCCGAACCCCACGATCGAGTCCCCGATCTGGCGGATGATCTGGCCCTTCTCCTGGGCGGAGAACGGGACGTCCTCCTCCTCGAGGATCTCCCGGAGCCGCTTCACCACCAGCTCGCGGAGCTCGGGCTCCGACTGGTCGTCGTCGTAGAGCGTGGGCCCCAGGACCTCGACCAGCCGGTTCTGGATCCTGGCCCTTGTCTCGGCGATCCGGTCGGGCCGCTCGGCCTTGGCCAGGCGGTCGGCCAGGCTCTTGCCGTTGCCCCCGACCCCCTCGTGGGCCAGTCGGTCCGCCAGCGACTTACCCTCGCCGCTCATCGCTCACCGCCTCCGGAAGACCCCGCGGGAGCGGGGGTCGGCCCCGAACGCGAAGGCGGGGGTGGTCCCCTCCTCCGCGGCCGGGGACCTGATCAGCATGTCGGCCAGAGAGGCCACGCTCCTGGCCACGTCGGACTTGGGCTCCTCGAAGTACACCGGCCGGCCCCGGTTCAGGCACAGTGGCACGAGGCGGCTCGACGGGATCGTGGCGTCGACCTGGAGCTTCATCACCCGCTCGACCCGCTCGGGCTCCAGGCCCACCTTGGCGTCGGCCCAGTTGAGCACGACCCTGAACCGCTCCCTGGGGAACCCGATGGCCAGCAGGGTGTCCATGGCCTTGGACAGGTGCCGGATGCCCACCACGTCGAGCCCGGTGATCAGGACGATCGTGTCGGACAGGTCGAACGAGGCCAGGGTGTGGTCCGAGTAGTCGGCCGCGGAGTCGACGACCGTGTAGGCGAACGTGGACCGGACGGCCCGGAGGACCTTGCCGACCGACTCGCCGTGGACCGTCTGGGCCGCCGGGTCGGGGGGCGAGCCGAAGCCCCACAGGTTGTCGGCCAGCTGGGTGGCCGCCGACATGATCGTCTCCTTCTCGGTCCGGTCGCCCACCGCGATGAGGTCCTGGATGGGCCGCCCCGGCTCCCGCCCGTAGTAGGTGAAGACGTCCCCCATGCCCAGGTCCAGGTCGACCAGGGCGGTCTGCTTGCCGCTGATGTCAGAGATGGCCGCGGCCAGATTGCAGGACAGGAACGTCTTCCCGGTGCCTCCCTTGGACGAGAAGACCGAGATCACCGTGCCCTGGTCGCCCGTGTCTCGGCCGGGCTCCCTGGGGATGGCCACCCGGAGGTTCGCCGACCAGGCGATGGCCTGCTCCATGGCCTCCCGGAACTCCTGGCTGCCCCGGGACAGGTCGACCACGTCGCGGACCCCGGCCCGCATGGCCACGGGCAGGAAGCCGTTCGGGGCGTGGTCCCGCACGGCCACGACCGCCGTGGTCGGCGAGGAGCGGGCCACGAACTCGGCCAGCCCGAGCACGTCCGGGTCCTTGATCCCGGGGGACAGCACGAGCACGTCGGCGTACTCCTCGCCGGCCAGGAGGGACTCCTCCACGGCCGTCACCGAGGGGACCCAGCCGATCCCATCGGGGTCGGCCTCCATGACCCGGGCCACCTGCTGGCGGAACGTCGGCGGGGAGCCCACCGCGATCACGCGCGTATCCGTCATCCGGTCATCACCGTCCGATCAGCTGTCCCACCTGCACCGGCGCCTGGTCGACCCCCACGCCCTCAGGTGGCAGCAGCGAGAGCCAGATCGTCCCGTTCTCCTGTGCGAACACGAGCTTCTCGGCGTCGCGGGGGAGCAGGGCCATGGTCACCACGACGTTCTCCGCCCCCCGCTCCAGGCCGGGCGTCGCCACCCGGAGGACCTGGACGTCGGGCACCAGGGTGACCGTGTAGTCGCCCAGCTCCCGGCGCGTGCCATCCTTCTGGATCACCTGGACGTCCTGGAACGTGGCGAAGACGGTGATCCGGTCGCCCTGCTGCACCGCTCCCCCGGCCACCCGGGGGGCCTCGAGCTGGATGCTGACCGCCTGGAAGCCCTCGGGGATCCCCAGGGCCCCCCCGGGGAGCTCGGTGCTGCCCTGGAGCCGGGCGGTGGAGATCTGCTCGCCGGCCAGGATCGGGACCGTGGCCCGCCGGCCCTCGAGCTGGGACAGGGATGTCACCGCCCCCTTGACCAGCGACTCGCGGGCGATCCGGGTGCTCTCGAAGGCCCCCGACGCGATCAGGGCGTCCATGTCGGACCCCGCGGGGATGTCGCGTTTCGAGACGATGACGGTCGCCTGGTCGCCCCCGCTGGACGCCTCCTCCCGGACCCCGCGGACGTACATGAACACCGCCGCGGTGGCCGTGGTGGCCAGCAGGAACGCCACCACCAGCACCAGCCCTCGCGCCTTCATGTCCTCGCTCCCTTCGTTCGCTCGTCAGTCGTCCAGCCGGATGGCCCTCAGGCCGAAGTCGCCGCCCAGGCCCGGGTTCGTCCCGCCCACCTGGGCGCCCTGCCACGAGGCCACCAGGCACACTCCGTTGGGGTCGGGGGGGCGTATCCCGCACAGCCCGGGCGTCCCGGCCACCGCCCAGTCGAACTTCACCTGCACGGCGGGCTCGTTGCCCGTCCTCCAGGTGACGACGTGCGAGGTCGGGTCGTAGTCGTAGTGGAGACCCTCCTGGAACACCGTCGTGACCCCCTTGACCTTCTTGGAGAGCTCCAGGCCGGTGACCTGGTCGGCCACAGTGCCCCCCGGGCAGCCCCCACCGGAGACCGCGTCGAGGTCCAGGGTGGAGAGGGGGGCGAAGTCGTGAGAGGTCGAGCACGACCCGCCCTGGCCGGGGACGCCGACGGCCGCGGGGTCGTTCCCCTTCAGGACCTCCTCGACCTGGAGAGCCGCGAACCCGACGATCGCGTACTTCTCCTTCCCGGAGGTCGTGACCATCGAGCTCGGGTCGTTGATGGGGAAGTGCTTGATCCTCCCGATCTGGTCCGCGAGGGCCGCGAACCAGTTCGACGTGCTGTGTCCGCTGTCCACGCAGACCAGCGTGGGGATCCGGGTGAGGACGACGTTGGAGAGCGCGCCTCCCGTGATCCACTCCCGGCGGTCGGAGGAGCCCGCGTTCGGACAGCTCGCTTCGGCCGACACGCCCCAGGCCCCCAGGTTCATGAACCCCCAGTTGGAGCTGTCGGCCAGGTCGTGGTCGGCGCTGTTGTCGAACCAGTAGGAGCACTGGGTCCCCAGGGCCTGGTACGCGCAGGGGAACACCCCCGTGGCCGGGTCGATGGCGAACTCGATCGGGACCGGGCTGGTCCCCCCGGCCGGCCCCCAGATGGCCCTGGCGTCGGCACCGACCGTGCCCTCGTCCCCGAGCCCCAGGATCGGGGCGAAGAACAGGTCGATGGGAGCCTGCGCGGAGACCCTGGCGGACCCGGAGGACTCCCCGGTGCACCCCACCGTCTCGAAGCTCGTGACGGCGGCGGCGGGCTCGTTCGCGGCGGTCAGCGAGGAGGCCTGCACCCCGGCATCGCCGGTCTCTCCCAGGGCGCAGGACTGCGCGGCGGCCAGGGCCGCAGCGTCAGTCCCCGCCACCATGCGCCGGCGCATCGTCAGCATGCCGCCCAGGTCGACGACCAGGACGAGCATCCCCAGGACCGCGGCCAGGGAGATGGCCACCAGGGCCGCGGTGGCCCCCCGCTCGTCGCCGAGCCGGAGCCCCCGGAGCCTCCCGGTCACTCGCATCGGAAGACCCCCGTGATCGTTCGCGTGATCGTGGCCGGGGGCATGAACGGGATCGAGATCTCGAAGCTCTGGTTCCAGCTCACCGAGACCTGCTGGCCCACCGTCGTCTCCGAGCACTGCCCGCTGACCGCCGGGCCGCTCGACGGGGTGTACGGCTCGGCCGCCGCGTACACGGCGGCCACGACCTCGTCCGCCGGGGCCCGGACCGCGGCCCTCCGCGCCCCCTCCCGGGCGGCCCCCTGGAGGACCTCGTACTCGCTGTAGGTCCGGCCGAACTCGATGATCCCGAACAGGACCAGGAACAGGACGGTGGAGACGATGGCGAACTCCACCGCCGCGACGCCGTCCTCGCGGCGGAGGCGGGACCGGGCCCCGGTACCCCTAGCCACCGGTGACCCCCGCGGTCCCGCTGTCGAACAGGCCGACCACCGCGGTCCCGAACAGGGCCAGGGCCCCCACGATCACGATGGCGATGAGGGCGAGGAGCAGCCCGTACTCGGAGGAGACGGAGCCGCGCTCCTCGCCGGCGAGCCGGGACCCGCTCGACGGGACCGCCGGGCCCCGGCCGGCCCCCGCTCCACAGTCCCGCTGCTCCACGCCCTCCTCACCTCCCGTGTCGCCGGCCCCTCGCCCCCCGGTCCGGTCCGTCCCCGCCAGGCCCTGCCTCGCGGTCCCCGACCGGGGAGTGAGCGGCCGGCGATCCGGCCGCTCTCCTCCGCTACCCCGTGGTGCCGCCGAGCTCGGTCGACGCGTCGTTGAACACGCCGGCGATGGCGAGTCCGAGCGCCGTGGCGGCCGCGATGATCGCCAGGGCGATCAGCA
>JACQTL010000311.1 GCA_016210805.1 Actinomycetota bacterium
GCCACCGTCGGCCCCGACGGGTCCCCCCACGTCGTCCCGCTCTGGTTCGCCTGGGTGGACGGAACGCTCTTCATGAACACCACGCTCGGGAACGCCACGGTGCGACACGCCGAGGCCGACCCCCGGGTGGCCGCGACCGTGGACGACGGTGAGATCTACGACGAGCTCCGCGGGGTCCTGGTCAGGGGCCGGTGGGAGGCGGCCGGGGACGACCCCCGGGTCCCCCTGGTGCGGGAGGCCTTCTCGCAGAAGTACTTCTCGGGGAATCCCGTGCCCTTCGACGCGTGGAGGGACCGGGCCTGGTTCCGGGTGACCCCGACCAGGGTGACGTCATGGGACTTCCGGAAGATCCAGGAGCAGCGCCTGCTCCGGGCCCGGGAGCGGGAGGCGGGGGCGTGAGCTCCGGGCGCCTGCTCCTCACCGGGATCGAGGCCCGGGGCCGGCACGGGGCCAGTCCCGGCGAGCAGAGGGAGGCCCAGCGGTTCGTGATCGACCTGGACGTGGTGGTCGAGGTGGGGGGCGACTCGATCGACGACACCTCCGACTACCGCTTCCTGGTCCGGGCGGCCCGGGACGTGGTCGAGACCCGGTCCTTCGCGCTCCTGGAGACGCTGGCCGAGGAGGTGGCCAGGGCCGTGTACGCGGCGAACCGGGTGATGCGGGTGGTGGCCGTGGTCCACAAGCCGGCCGCCGCCGAGCGTCTCGAGGTGGGCGACGTGGCCGCCGAGGCCATCGTCTCCTGAGGCCGGCCGGAGGAGGGGCGGGTGCGCGCCTTCGTCGGCCTGGGCTCGAACCTGGGCGACCGGCTGGCGACCCTCCAGCGGGCCGTCGACCTCCTGGGGCGGCGCCCCGGGATCCGGGTCGTCCGGAGCTCCCGGGTGTACGAGACCGCCCCGGTGGGTGGACCGCCCCAACCTCCCTTCCTGAACGCGGTCGTCGAGCTGGAGACGCTGCTCGGACCCCGCGAGCTGCTGGAGGCCTGCCTGGGGGTGGAGCGGGCCCTGGGCCGGGTCCGGGGCGAGCGGTGGGGCCCCCGCACCGTCGACCTCGACCTCCTGACCTACGGCCGCGAGGAGGTCGACGAGGAGGGCCTCGTGGTCCCCCACCCGCGCATGCACGAGCGGGGGTTCGTGCTCGTCCCCCTGCTCGAGCTGGACGCCGACCCGCCGCTCCCCGGTGGGCGGCGGGTGGGCTCCCTCCGCCTCTCTCCCGGGGTCCTCGGTGAGGTCGAGCCGGTGGCCCCGGCGCTGGAGGTGGGAAGGTGAGGTACCGGGTCTGCTACCGGTGCGACTGGGAGGGACGGACCTTCTCCGCGACCTGTCCCCGGTGCGGCGCTCCCCTGTACCGCGCCGGGACGGAGGAGGGCGGCCACGCGCGGGAGGCCCCGCCCGGCTCGATCCCCGCCGCCGGGGCCGGACCGCCTCCTCCCGCGGGGAGATCCCGGCGCCGCCGGGTGGGCACGGCGACCGTGGTCCTGGTAGGCCTGGCCGCCCTGGCCGGGGGAGCCCTGATCCTCACCGGTCGGGACGGCGCCCCACCTCCCCCTCCGCCCCTCGAGCTGTCCGGGCGGCTCGTCTACGTGACGGACGCGGGGGGCCGGACGTCGCTGGCCGCGTACGACCTGGCCGAGGGAACGGTCGCGCTGGGGCCCGAGGTGGATTTCCCGACCGAGCTCCGGGCCACCCCGGATGGAGCGGTCGCCTACACGGTCGACGGCCCCACGGGACAGACCGCCTTCCTGGTGGACGCCCTCGATCCCGAGGACCGGCCCGTGGAGGTGGCCACGGGCACCCTGGTCGCGTGGAGCCACGACGGCCGGACCGTCTACGTGGCCGTCCAGGAGGAGGACGCCATGGACGCCGCCGGATGCCGGGCCTACAGGGTCCGGGTGGCGGGCGTGGAGGTGGAGACCGGGGAGGAGACCGCGGTCCTCGACGAGGTCGTGCCGTGTGGGGGGATCGGGTCCCTGGCCCCGGGGCGGGATCCGGCCCACGCGTTCTACACCCGGGTGTCGGAGGGACGGGCCGACGTCTACGAGGCCTCGGGGGGCGCCGGCCGCGCCGTGCTGGAGGGGTACGTCCTGCTGTCCGCCTCGCCCATCGGCGACCTGCTGGTCGCGCCGGACCGCGGCCAGGGCCGTCCCGGGCCCACGATCCTGTACCGGCGCCAGCGAGGGGGCCTGGTCGACATCGCCACCGAGGTCGGAGGGCTGCACACCGACCGGGTGCTGGCCTGGTCCGGGTCGGGAGACAGGCTGGTGGTGGTCGGGGAGGTGGCCGGCGACCGGGGGGTGTGGGTCGTCGAGTCCGGGCAGGGGCCGGACCGGCGGTCCCCCGACCCGTTCGGTCCCCGCGACGTGGCCGCGTGGCCCGGGGCCTGCTTCGGGTCGGGCGCCATGCTCCTGATCGTCGAGGGCCGGCTGCTGATCCAGGCCGAGGACCGGGTCGAGGAGCTCGGGCTGGGCCGGCCACCGGCCGAGGGCTCGCCGGCGGTCTGGCTCCGCTGAGGTGGGATACTCCCCGGCCATGGACGTGGCGGTGCTGGGAGCTGGGAGGACCGGCACGGCCCTGGCGGTGCTGCTCGCACGGGCCGGCCACCGGGTGGTGGCCATCTCGGGCCGGGAGGCCACGGCCGAGCGGGGGGCCCGCTACCTGAGCCTCTCCCCGACCCCCCCCGCCCGGGCCGCCGCGGCCGGCGAGCTCGTCCTGGTGGCCACCCCCGACGGGGCGGTGGCGGAGGTCTGCGCCGAGGCGGCCGCGGGCGGGGGATTCCGCCCCGGGCAGTGGGTCGCTCACCTCTCGGGGACCGTCCGCCTGGAGGCCCTGGACCCCGCCAGGGCGGCCGGAGCCGGGGTCCTGGCCCTCCACCCCCTCCAGACCTTCCCCGACGTGGAACAGGCCCTGGCCCGGATCCCGGGGAGCGCCATGGCCGTCACGGCGGCCGGGGAGGAGGGGTTCGCGTTCGGCGAGGGCCTGGCCCGGGCCATCGGCGTGCGACCGTTCCGCCTGGCCGACGAGGCCAAGCCCCTGTACCACGCCGCCGCCGTGTTCGCCTCCAACTACGTGATCGCCTCGCTGGCCCTGGCCGAGGAGCTGTTCGAAAGGGCCGGGATCGACGATCCCGTGGACCTCTTCGCCCCGCTGGTTCGGGCCTGCGTGGAGAACGTGGTGGCGTCGGGGCCCGAGGACGCCCTGACCGGCCCGGTGGCCCGGGGCGACGCGGCCACGGTGGAGGGGCACCTCCGGGCGCTTGCCGACGCGGACCCCCGGGCCGTCCTTCCCTACCTGGCCCTGGCCCGGGTGGCGCTCGACGTGGCCGGGCGGTCCGGCCGGCTGGACGGACCGGGGAGGGCGGCCGTCGAGGAGGTGCTCGACCGGTGGACGTGATCCGCGAGGCCGCGGCCTTCCGGGAGGCCTGCGACGCGGCCCGCCGCGCGGGGACGGTGGGCTTCGTCCCGACGATGGGCTCCTTCCACGAGGGCCACCGCTCGCTCTTCCGCCGGGCCCGGGCCGAGGCCGACCACGTGGCGGTCTCCATCTTCGTGAACCCCCTCCAGTTCGGCCCGGGCGAGGACCTGGCCGCCTATCCGCGGGACCTGGACCGCGACCTGGCCGGCGCCGGGGCCGAGGGGGTGGACACGGTCTTCGCGCCCGGAGGCGAGGAGATGTGGCCGGGGGGGCCGCCGGAGGCCACCGTGGACCCCGGGCCGCTGGGCGATCGCCTGGAGGGCGCCTCGCGCCCGGGCCACTTCCGGGGCGTGGCCACCGTCGTGGCCAAGCTCCTGCACCTGGTGGGACCGTGCCGGGCCGTCCTCGGCGAGAAGGACGCCCAGCAGGTCGCGGTGGTCCGCCGGATGGTCCGCGACCTCGGGTTCCCGGTCGAGGTGGTGGGCTGTCCGACGATCAGGGAGGAGGACGGGCTGGCCATGTCCTCCCGGAACGCGTACCTGTCCCTACA
>JACQTL010000312.1 GCA_016210805.1 Actinomycetota bacterium
CCGGGAGTTCGACCGCGCCCTTGGCGGGGCCTTCCGCAAGGGCACCCTCCGCGTCGCCGGGGGCAGGAAGGTCCCGGCCAGGGGGGTCCTACCGGGGAGGAGGTGGCGGTGATCTGCTGGCACTGCAAGCGGGCGGCCGTGGGGGCCTGCCGGTTCTGCGGGAGGGGCATCTGCGAGGACCACGTCCAGGAGCACCCCTACATCCTGGAGCTCTTCCGGGAGGGGAAGAGGGTCAGGGCCCTCGTGGTGGAGGACGCCCTCCACTGCGGGACCTGCACGCCCCGTCCCGACCCCATCGACCTCCCGGAGCTCGAGGGGGGCGAGGTGTGATGGACGTCACCGCGCGAGCGGTGATGAGCGGCACGCCGGATGAGCGACGGCCGTCACCGAAGCCGAGGGGCCGCTCGATCAGACTGGTCTTTAGGTTTCACGGAGCGCCCACCAGGGCCCGAGAGGACGAGGGGAGGTGAATCGGGATGGCCGACAAGAAGGTGACCCCGTCCGACCCCGCGCAGGAGAGCGCTGGCGCGTCGGAGGAGAGGAACCCCGCCTCGAAGGTCTCGCGGGTGAAGCGGGTGAAGCGCGTGCAGCGCGTGCAGCGGGTACAGCGCGTGAAGCGCGTCAAGCGGTAGCGATCACCCTCTCGCGGTGAGGGGGCGGGCCCCATCCGGGGCCCGCCCCTTCCACGTAGCTTGGGCCCCCGCGCTCCACTACGCTGCCCCATGATGGGGGGCGGGCGAGCGGACACGGACGACCACGCGGGGTCGGGCCTGCCCGGGGCCGCGATGCGCGACCTGGAGGCGGCGGGGACGCTCCACTCGTACCGGGCCCGGACCTACCTCTTCCACCAGGGGGACCCGGCCCACGACGTGTACCTCCACCGCACGGGCAGGATCGAGATCGCCTCGGTGAGCCCGAACGGGCACCGCATCCTCCACGCCGTGATCGAGCGGCCCCAGCTGTTCGGGGAGCTGGGGGTGGTGGGGGAGATCACCCGCACGGCCACGGCCCTGGCCCTCGAGGCGTCGGAGGTCTGGTCGATCGCCGGCGACACCTTCCTGGAGCTCCTGGACGCCCATCCCGCGCTCTCCCGGCGGATGCTCGCCATCCTGGCCCGGCAGCTCGCGGCGCACGAGGAGTTCGTGGAGGACGTGCTGTTCCTCGACCTGAAGGGACGCGTGGCCAAGCGGCTGATCCGCCTGGGAGGGGGGCCCGAGGCGGCCGAGCCCGGCGTGACCCTCCCGGACATGACCCACTCGGACCTGGCCGACCAGGTGGGAGGGAGCCGCGAGAACGTCACCAGGGTCCTGTCCGAGCTGAAGCGCCGGGGCATCGTGAGCAGCGAGGGCCGGCGCTTGCGCCTGGACGACGTCGACGCCCTCCGCCGCCTGGCCGGCCGGTAGCTCTGCGAGGATGCAGGGGTGCCCCTCGCCCACGAGACCTGGTTCACCGACGAGCGGCCCCCGTTCGACTGGTCGTTCGCGGTGGAGCCCGCCTCGCTGGTCCTGGTGGGCGCGGCCCTCGCCGTGGCGGTGGGCTGGTGGCTCGTGTCGAGGCGCGTCCGCCGTCCCGCGCTGGGCTTCCTCCGGCCGGTGGGCCGCCTGGCCCCCCTCGTCCCCAGGCTGCTGGGGATCCACGCCGGGGTCTCCCTCCTGGCCCAGTCGGCCAGGGGCACGTACCTGGCCCCGGCCCTCGCCCTCCCCGACGGCCCCTTCGGGGTGACCCTGGCCGTCGTCGAGGGCCTGGCCGGGGTGTGGCTGATCGCGGGGTACCGGATCCGCTACCCGGCCGCGCTGCTGGTGGCCGCGGGACCGCTGGGGATGCTCGGGTACGGCGTGGTGCCCATCCTGGAGCGGGTTGACCTCCTGGGGATCGCGCTGTTCCTGGCGGTGCTCCCGCCCGGGGACGCGCCGGCCGGAGCGGTGGACGCCGACCCCGGCCGGGTGGGCAGGGCCATGTTCGCCCTCCG
Organism: Actinomycetota bacterium; assembly: GCA_016210805.1. Lineage (GTDB taxonomy): Bacteria > Actinomycetota > UBA4738 > UBA4738 > JACQTL01. The sequence continues at coordinate 1,970 of JACQTL010000312.1, forward strand.
CGTGCTGGTCGGGCTGGCCCTGGTCATCCTGGCGTTCACCGAGAAGCTGGCCCGCCCGGAGCTGGCCCTGGCCTTCCTGGACCGGTTCCCGGCGTTCAACGTCCTGCATGCGGTCGGCCTGGGCGACCTGGCCTTCGTCAGGCTGGCCGGGGCCGTGGAGCTCCTCTTCGGCCTGCTGCTGATGTCCGGGGCCCTGCCCCAGCTCGCGGTGATCGCCGCAGGCATCCCGTTCAACGCCACGCTGTTCTTCCTGGGGGCCGAGGAGCTGATCGGGCACCTCCCCGTGTACGGCGCGATGCTCGCCCTGCTGGTGTACGGATCGAGCGACAGGTACGCCGGCGTGGTCGACCGGCTCCCGTTGGAGGCCCGGCGGCGCGCTTTCCAACGGGTGCGGGGAGGCTGACGGTGGCCCTGTGGCTCGCCCGGCACGGGGAGACCGAGTGGTCCCGGTCCGGCCGGCACACCGGCCGCACCGACCTCCCGCTCCTCCCGGAGGGCGAGGCCCAGGCCCGCGCGCTGGGAGAGCGCCTGGCCGGGCGGCCGTTCGCCCGGGTGCTGGCCAGCCCCCTCGGGCGAGCCCTGGAGACGGCACGCCTGGCCGGGTTCGCCGGACGGGTGGAGGTCGCCGATCTCCTGACCGAGGTGGACTACGGCGAGTACGAGGGGCGGACCGGGCGGGACATCCGGGCCGAGCGGCCGGGATGGGAGCTGTTCAGGGACGGGGCCCCCGGCGGGGAGAGCCCCGACGACATCGCGGCCACGGCCGACCGGATCGTGGCCGAGGCCGGGCGGGGGGATGGCGACGTCCTCCTGTTCGGTCACGGCCACCGGCTGCGGTCGGTGGCCGTCCGGTACCTGGGCCTCCCCGTGTGGGTGGCCGGCGTGCTCCGCCTCGACGCCGGGTCGCTCTCGATCCTGGGGACCGAGCACGACCACGTCGCGCTGATCCTGTGGAACGACCGCTCGATCCCGGGGGAGCCCCGGTAGTCCGTTACGGACTAGTCCCCCAGGTCGATCTCCATGCCCTCCCGGGCCAGGATGGGCTCGTCCCCGTGGCCGTTCTTGCCCCACAGCTCGCGAGCGAGCACGAGGATCGCCTCGAGGTCGGCGTCCGAGTGGTAGGGGTCGTGGTGGAACATGACGAGCTGCTGGACCTTGGCGATCAGGGAGAAGGTCACCACGTGCTCGGTGGAGGAGTGGCCCCACCCGACCCGGCCACTGTACTCCTCCTCGGTGTACTGGCTGTCGTGGAACAGGAGGTCGGCCCCGGACGCCACCCCGTACCCGGAGATCCAGTCCGGCGAGACCGTGGACAGGTCCACCCCCAGCGCGGGCTCGTGGTCGGGCATGTAGGCCACGGTCTTCCCGTTCTCCTCGATCCGGTAGCCCACGGTCGGGCCGGGGTGGGAGATCGGCTGGGCGCTGAACGTGGCCCCTCCCAGCTCCCATGCCCCCTCGGGGATGTCGTGGAACACCGGCTGCGACGGGATGTCGTTCAGGTGGACCGGGAAGAGCGGTGGGGACAGGAGGATGGCCAGCCGATCGGAGAGGGACTTGACCGGGGACGGCGGCCCCCAGATGTGCAGGTTGGTGTCGGGCCGCCACAGGGGCCCGAAGAAACCCAGCCCCTCGACGTGGTCCAGGTGGAGGTGGGTGAGCAGGATGTCGATCCGGGGGGGCGGCTCCTCGGTGAGCTTGACGCCCAGGCCCCTGATCCCCGTCCCGGCGTCGAGGACGATCAGGCTCTCGTCGGCCATGCGGAGCTCCAGGCAAGAGGTGTTGCCGCCGTAGCGCACGGTCTCGGGGCCCGGGGACGCCAGCGATCCCCGGCACCCCCACACGCGGATCCTCATCGGCCGCTCCGCCGGGCCGGCCGGGTCACGTGGGCCGCTCCTGCCAGAACAGGGCCACCGCCCCCTCGAGCTCGTCCGGATGCGAGTGCAGCGGGATCGCCGTGACCTCGAGGTCGCGCTCCACGCCGTCCCCGGCCTGGATCCGCATGGCTCCGTGCGCCGGCCGGTGCTCGCGGAACGCGATGCCCAGGGGCTGGTGCTCCAGGGCCATCTCGCTCCCGTCGGGAGACCTGGCCCCGAACCGGGTGGCCCATTCGTCCGCCGGCATCTCCCCGCACTCGGCGAACGGGACGCCGAGGACCGCCTCGGCGGCCTCGTTGAAGTACACGAGGGTCCCCTCCGCGTCGACCACGAACGCCGCCATGGCCAGGCGCGAGGCCAGGTCCCTGGCCAGGATGAGGACGAGGCTCTTCCCACGGGAGCGGCGCATGTCGCCGGCGAGCGTAAAGGCTGGGAGCCGGGGTTAGCAAAGGTTCGAGAGGGATCCCTGCTTTCGGCCCGGGTCGGAAGTCCGGGGAACGAAGGGCCCGAGGAACGTTGCGCGGGGCCCTGGTTCGGGTAGCGTTAGGCTTGCATTGGCGAAGAAGCTGCCCGTCTCCTCACCCGAGGACGAGGCCAGGATCCGGCTGATCACCCTGCCGGACCGGTTCAGACCAGACGCCGCGGACGGCCTCGCGGCGGAATGGGAGCTCCGGGTGGGGGACGACACCTACACGGTGGTCGTCTCTGGGGGCGAGTGTCGCGTACGCCGCGGCCGGAGCCGCCGGGCGGCCACCTGGATCACCGCCGACCCCGACACGTGGCTCGCCCTGGACTCCGGCTCGATGACCGGCGTGGACGCGCTCCTGGCCCGCCGCCTCTCGATCCGCGGTAACCTCGACCTGGCCGTCCGCCTCCTCACCCTCTTCGACCCGTGGGGGCGGCCCCGGGGCCCCACCGACATCGAGCAGGTCGAGCTGGACGTGGAGGGGCTCGGGGTGTCGGCGTACGTGACCGGCCAGGGTCCGCCCGTGCTCCTCCTCCACGGGCTGGGCGGAACGAAGGTGTCCTGGCTCCCGCTGTTCGCCTCCCTGGCGCCGCATTACCGCCTGATCGTCCCCGACCTCCCGGGCCACGGGGAGTCGGACAAGCCCCGGACCGACTACACGCCTCGCTTCTACGCGAAGGTGGCCCGCCAGATCCTGTCGGCCGTCGGGGCCGGGCGGGCCGCGGTCGTGGGGAACTCGCTGGGAGGCCGGGTGGCCCTGGAGCTCGCCGTCCGCTCGCCGGACCGGGTGAGCGCGCTCGCCCTGCTCGGGCCGGCCGTCCCGGGGTTCCGGGTCCGCTACATCCTCGGGTTCACCAGGGTGGTCCCGACCGAGATCGGGGCCGTCCCCTTCGTCCTGCGGGAACGGTGGATGATGCTCGCCATCCGCCGGCTCTTCGGGGACCCGTCCGTGCTCCCCGAGGACGGCTACGCGGCCGGGGCCGACGAGTTCATCCGGGTGTACCGGGACCCCGCCGCCCGCATGGCGTTCTTCGACTCCCTCCGGCACATCCTCACCGAGTCGCCCAAGCCGTTCTGGCCCCTCATGCGGCGGGTACGCGTGCCCACGCTCATCGTGTGGGGGACCAGGGACCGGCTCGTGCCGGTCCGACTGGCGTCCAGGCTCCACGACGCGCTCCCGTCGGCCGAGCTCACCCTGCTCCCCGGGGTCGGGCACGTCCCGCAGTTCGAGGCGCCGATCGACACGAACCGGGAGCTGGTCCGGTTCCTGGGGTCGGTCCCCCCGTGGAGCTAAGGGTCGCCTACCAGGGCGAGCCCGGCGCCTACAGCGAGGACGCCGTCCGGAGGGCGTTCCCGGGCTCCACACCCCTCCCGTGCGAGACCGTGCGGGAGGCGTTCGCCGCGGTGGAGGAGGGGCGGGCCGGGGCCGGCGTGGTCCCGGTGGAGAACTCGGCGGCGGGGTCGATCAACGAGACGCACGAGGCGCTGCTCGCCTCGGACCGCCTCCGGATCCTCGGCGAGCTCGTGCTGCCCGTGGACCACGCGCTGCTCGCGCCGGCCGGAGCCACGCTCGAGGGGGTGCGGCGGGTGTACTCGCACCCGCAGGCCCTGGCGCAGTGCGACGAGTTCCTGCTCCGGCTGGGGGCCGAGATCGTTCCGGTTCACGACACCGCGGGGGCGGCACGGATGGTGGCCGAGCGAGGGGTCGTGGAGGAGGCCGCCGTGGCCGGGGAGCGGGCCGCGGAGATGCTCGGGCTCGCGGTGCTGGCCCGGCGGATCCAGACCGAGGAGGGGAACGCGACGAAGTTCGCGGTGATAGGGGACCCGGAGGCGGGGCCGGTCCTGGGCGAGCCGTCCCGGACGTCGATCGTGTTCGCCACGGCCGACGAGCCCGGCTCGCTCCTCCGGTGCCTCCAGCCGTTCGCCGACCACGGGGTGAACCTGTCGAAGCTCGAGTCCCGCCCCCGCCGCGGAGCCCCGTTCGCGTACGTGTTCTACGCGGACCTCGACGGGAGCGCGGGCGACCCCGGGGTCGCCGCCGCCCTCGAGGACCTCCGGGCCCGGTCCCCGATGCTCAAGGTCCTGGGCTCGTATCCGTTGCTGTAGGGCGAGGCCTGCATGCCCTCCCACCCACCTCCCGGCCGGTAGCATCGGTCCCGACATGGCCGGCTCTCTGCTCAGGCTCCTCGGACTCCGCCGGCGCAAGCACGCCGCCTCGCCGCCGTTCCCGGCCGTGCCCCTGTTCCTGGCCCTCGTGCTGGTCACGGGCGCGATCGCCGCGTTCCGGACCGGCGTGGCCGAGCGGGTCATCGACCGGCTGACCGGCGGCGGGGGGACGGGCCAGGAGCAGCCCGACGTCCCCGTCGACCTGAACGACCCCGTGCCCGACACCGTGAACCTCACGGCGAGCGGTCCCATCAACACCGTGTTCGCCGGGATCACGACGTTCCGGGGCAACGCCGCCCGGAACTGGTACGGGGAGGGGCCGGTTCCGGCGGACCCCGAGGTGATCTGGCGGTTCCCAAAGACCGGGCAGATGTGCAGCGTTTCCGACGTCCTGGGCGAGCCCCAGGAGTGGTGCGGGATGGGGTGGACCGGTCAGCCCAACGTGATCGTCGGCGAGGACGGCTCGGTCGAGCTCCGGTTCGGGGCCTACGACGCCCGGTACCACTTCCTGGACGGCCTGACCGGGGAACCGGTCCGCGAGGACTTCGTCACCGGCGACCTGGCCAAGGGCTCGGCCACCACCGACCCCCTGGTCCCCGAGCTGTACTACGCGGGCTCCCGGGACAACCACCTCCGCGTGCTGGCCCTGGACGGCGACGAGCCCCGGGAGCTGTGGAGCCTGGACGCCCGGACCAGCGTCGGCCTCCCCATGTGGAACGACGACTGGGACGGGGCGCCGCTCGCCCTGGGCGACTACCTCCTGGCCGGCGGGGAGAACGGCTGGTTCTACGTGATCAAGCTGAACAGGTCGCGGGAGGACGACGGGACGGTGAGCGTCGACCCCGTGGTGAACAACGCGCAGCCCTCGTTCGACGGGGAGCTGATC
>JACQTL010000326.1 GCA_016210805.1 Actinomycetota bacterium
ACGCCGCCCACCCCGCCACCGATGGCGTATCCGCCCGCCCCTCCGTCGGCGCCGGTGACCAAGTCCACGAACACCAAGCTGATCGCGATGATCGGCGGCGGGGTGGTGGGCCTGGGCATCATCGGCCTGCTCGTCGCGCTCCTGCTGAAGCCGTCGGGGGCGGCGCCGCAGGACGGGCCCACGGCCCAGCCCGGCACGCTCGAGCCCAGCCCCGTCATCACGGACCAGCCCACGGAGCAGCCGACCGAGCAGCCCACGGAGCAGCCGACCGAGCAGCCGACCGACCAGCCCACCGAGCAGCCGACGGACGGGCCCGGCCCGACCGGGGACACGATCCAGCTCCAGGGCGGGGTGGTGGTCCCGCTCCCGCCCGGCTGGGACGCGCAGGCCAGCGACGACGGCACCGCCGTCAACATGCTGAGCGAGGTCGGGGACTACATCTTCATCGGCGTCGCCGGGGTCGATGCCTCGACCGACGCCGGGGCGGTGGTCGCCACGGAACGGGAGAACTTCCTGTCGTCCGACGTCGGCTACAGCCAGGTGAAGACGTCGGACCCGGAGCCGCTCACGCCGTTCGGCTCGGTGGTTTCCGCGTCCGCGATCTTCTACGAGGCCATCTACACGGACAACCAGGGGAGCCTCAAGGTGGAGGGGTTCCTCCTGGCCTACGTCCGCCAGGACGGGACGCTCCTGTTCATGATCATCGAGACGCCCCGGAACGAGTTCGACAACCACAGCGAGTACTGGGGGCCGGTCCACGCCGGCGCGGTCAACAGCTTCGGTGGGGCGTAGGACGCGGGCCGGCGCCGGGGGGAGCGCCCTCCTCCGCCGGCTCGTGGCCCTGGCGGCCGTGGCCGCCGTGGCGGCCACGGCGTGCGTGGACCGGAGCCTGCCCCAGGCCGACGAGTCCCGCGTGGTCGTGGGCTCCCCCGTCTGGCAGCAGGGCGTCTCGGCCCGCGAGTACCGGGACCGGATCGCCGCGCTGACCCGGGCCGTGGAGCGCCTCCGCGAGGAGACCGGCTCCGGCTGGTTCGGGCGGCAGGACGACGTGACCGGCTACCTGGCCGAGCTGTCCGGCGGCCGGTTCGCCGGCCGGGGCTCCGGTGGGGCGGAGGGCGCGGCGGCCGGCCTCCTGGACTCCTTCGGCGACGAGCTGTTCGGCGTGAGGGCCGGGGACGTCTCGTTCGTCTCCTCGGAGCCCCTGGGGAACGGCGGGGTGGTCATCCGCGCGGAGCAGAGGGTCGGCGACGTGCCGGTCCTGGACGCCAGGCTGCTGGTCACCGTGGCCGACGCCGAGGGGACGCCCAGGGTGAACGCCGTCCGGGGCAGGGTCTTCCCCGACGCCGCGGAGGTCTCGACCGAGCCGGCGATCTCCGCCGAGGACGCGGCCCTGGCCGCCCGGCGGGCGTCGGGCGGGACCGTCCAGGGCGACCCGCGGCTGGTCGTCATCCCCCTGGCCGGGCAGGGCACCCTGGCCTGGGAGATCACCGTGGCCGGTGAGGTCCAGGGGACCACCGAGCTGGGGGTCGGCGTGTACTACGTGGACGCCCAGGGTGGGCAGGTCCTGGTGGTCCGGCCCGGCGCCGCGGACGTGGGGGTCCCGCTCCCCGGCCTCGTCGGGGCCGCCCGCGGGACGGGAGCCCGGGCCGCCGCGCTCCTCCAGCAGGCCGGGGCGGGGTGCGGGGACAGCGGCCAGAGCGTGCCGATCACGGGGACCGGCCCGCTCGGGGAGCCCCTCGAGGGGTTCGGCGTCCTCCAGGGGGACGGGCGCGTGGCCCTCGTGGACACCACCACCCCCACCTTCGACGGCGCGACCGGAGGGGGAGGGGTCTGCACCCACGACGCGAGCGGCGTCTCGCAGGAAGGGCTTCCCGGACCGCTGGTCACCTCCGCCGGGCAAGCGATCGGCGACGCGGAGGGGATGGCCGCCCACGCCTTCAGCCGGTTCATCTACGACTACTACCTGCTCGTCCACGGCCGGCGGTCGTGGGACGGACAGGGCGCGACCCTGGTCTCGTCGGTGCACTTCGGCGACGAGGGCTTCTGCAACTCCTTCTTCTCGTCCAGCCTCGACCCGCCTCAGATGGTGTACGGCTCCCCCTGCGGGGGGACCGCCGACCCTCAGGAGAAGACCGAGGTCGACATCGACACCGCCGCCCACGAGATCACCCACGGCGTCACCGACACGTCGTCCGACCTGATGTACGTGGGTCCTTCTGGGGCCCTGAACGAGTCCTTCTCCGACTACTTCGGCAACCTGATCGGCGACCGGTTGCTGGGCAGGGACTCCAACGCGGCCTTCGAGGGCTCGTGCACCGGGATCGAGCCGCCGACCGCCCTGTGCACCCGGAACCCGGACGGCACCGTCTCGCTCCGGTACATGCTGAACGGCTCCACCCTGGCCGACTACGCGTATCTCCTCAGCCCCCCGCTCTACCTGCGGATCCTGGGGTACACGCAGGACAACGGCGGAGTGCACCTGAACAGCGCGATCTGGAACAACGCCCTGTGGACGATCCGGCTGCGCCTGGCCGCGATCGACGGGACCCCGGCCATCGAGTCCGCGCTGGTGGAGCAGTTCGACCGGGTGGTGTACGGGGCGCTGACCCGATACCTCACCCCGACCTCCGGCTTCCTGGACGCACGGGCGGCCATCGAGGCGGCCGCCACCGAGATCGAGGCCGACGCCACGGTTCACCGCGTGATCCGCCAGGTCTTCGACGAGAACCTGATCTGCGCGGGATGCACCGATCCGCCGGCGGCTCCCGGGATCCCGGTGGCCACCACGGCCGCCTCCCAGCTCTCTCCGGTGGTCTCCGGGAGCCGGGTGGCCTGGGTGGACCTCTCGCTGGGGCAGGGGATCACCGGCCTGGCCGCGGTGGGAGCCCCGCGGGAGTCGGCCGCCCCCGTGACCGGGCGGCCGGACGCCTTCTCGATCGGCTTCGCCGGCGACCTGGTGGTCACCGCGGAGAACCCGGGCAACGTCGTCGTGTACGACGTGCAGGCCCGCACGGCGCGCGTCGTGGACCGGGGCATCTCGGACGGGGTGATCGCCGGGATCGCCGGCTCGGACGAGGGCGCGGCGTGGATCGACTTCGGGGAGAGCGCGCTGAAGTACGTGGATGCCGAGCGGGAGGTCCGCTCGAACGCCTATCCGAGCGGCGACGCGCCGCTCGTGATCGGGGCCGGCGGCGGGACGGTCGTGACCGGCGGCGAGCAAGGGACGATCGTGGTCTGGCAGCCGGGGTCCGACGCGCGGGTCCTGGCCGAGGTCGAGGCGCCGGTCTGGGCCGTCGACGCCCACGGCGACCGGGTCGCCGTGGTCCACGGGGGCGGGCCGCTCTCCGTGACGCTCTTCGACCTCTCCTCGGGGGAGTCGCGGACGCTGTCCGGCCGGGCCGGTCCCTTCGGGATCACGGTCTCCGACCGGTACGTCGTGTGGGCCCAGGTGATCGGTGAGCTGGGCGGCCGGGTGTCGGCCGAGCACGGAGGCCTCCCCGATACCGACCTCTACCTGCACAGCCTGGCCACGGGCACCACGTACGTCGCCCTCCGCCAGCGCGGCCAGCAGGGCTTCCCGTACCTCTCCGGGAACCGCATCGTGTGGCAGGACGGCGTGCTGGGCGGGGACGACGTCTTCCTCGCCGACGTCCCGGGAGGGCTGTAGCGGCACGTGGCCCGGCCGGCCCGGCCCGGCCTCAGCCCTCGCCGGCTCGGTCCGCGATCTCCTCGATGTAGGCGCGGATCGAGGGGACCGCCTCCAGCCGCTCCAGGAAGTACTCGTTGACCAGCGCGGCCACGGCGCCCTGGGCCTCGGTGACCTCCTCCTCCGCCCCTCCGGCCTCGGCGTCGAGCGCGGCCCGGAGGCGAAGGAGGCGGGCCACGACGTCGCGCTCCCGGTCTCCCTCCAGCACGTCGATCGCGGTGAGGATCAGCTCGTCCATCTGGTGGCGGATCGTCCCGGGGTCGATGGCCGAGCCGGTGCCCGATGCCTCCTCGACCGTCCGGATCAGGGCGGCGAGCTGGTAGAGCACGGAGGCCGGCTCGTCGAACAGCTCCCGGATGAAGGCGGCCTCCCGGTACCGGCCGGTCAGGCGGAACAGGTTGTACATCCGCTTGGCCGCCTTCCCGTAGTTGGGGGCCCTGGAGCAGTACTTGGCCACCTCGTGCTCGAGCTCGGTCACGTACCGGTCCAGGGCGTCGGGGAGCATGTGCCTGGCGAGCTTCGAGAAGATGGGGATCGACGCCGCGTCCAGGTAGACCTCCTGGTAGTAGGCGTCCAGCCAGCCGTCCAGGGGGACGATCTCCCCGTCGGGGCCCTCCCACGTGACGTCGAGCATGTTGCTGGCGTTGGCCAGCCGGCGCCGGATCGGGTCGGCCACCACCCAGTCGAGCTTGCACCACCCGGGGTCCCCGGCCACGTCGTCCCAGCCGATCTCCACCGGGGTCCCGTCCTCCCGAAGGGCGGCGATCCGCCCGGCCTCGACCTCCTCCGGCCGCCAGGCGATCGGTGCGCCGGCCGGGATCCGGCCCCCGTCGCGGACTACGGCCTCCGGGTAGCTCCCGAACTTGACCTCGATCAGGCGATGGGTTGGCCCGGAGAGCGTGGCCAGGGCCTTCCCGCGCATCAGGTCGGCCAGGACCCGGCAGGCCTCCTCCCGCGTGGGGGCCATGATGTTCACACGCTCGAAGAAGTCGCAGTCCCCTGGATGGGTCTGGATCCGGGACTGGGCGGCCGAGCCGGACAGGGCCAGCGCCGACTCCACCACGCCGGGGCGGTCGGGGATCTCCACGATCCTCCCGACCTCCCGGAACCGTTCGAGCTCCTCGGGCGAGAAGTCGAGCATCGAGACGCGGTGCCCGTAGACGCCCGTGGTCGTGTCCAGCGTGACGTCGCCCCCCGAGGGCCCGGCGGCCATGGCCGAGAGCCAGGCCAGGGCCTCGGGCTCGTCTATCTCGACGCCGAGGCGGCGGGCCGACTCGACGATCGCGGCGAGGTCCTCCTCGGCCCCGCCGGACGCCGGGTCGTCGGTTCCGGGTGGCTGCACGTGTGGGTGGGCTCCCGGGGAGCCGGTCACTCCCCGCCGGTCTCGATCGTACGGGCCACGTCAAGCGCGCGCCCCGGATCAACGTCGGGGAGCTCACCTCCGCCCGTGCGGTCCGCGTCGGCCACCAGCTCGGCGGCGGGGGAGTCGTCGCCGACCGGCAGGCCCCGCTTGCGGTCGAGCGCCCGGGCCACCTCCTCGTCCGCCGCCGACAGGTCGTCCGGGCTCATCTCCGAGAACCCCATCACGCCCATGTCCTCGAAGGCCCGCCGGACCTTGGGTCCGAACAGACCGAGGTCCTTGACCGTGGGGACGATCCGGGAGAACAGCATCTTGCGGAACTCCTGCATCATCTCCGAGCGCTCCACGTACTCCAGGCACTCCCGCACGTCCAGGCCGAGGTGCTCCCAGACCTCCTGGGCCATGAACCGGTCGCGCATCAGGTACGAGGCGTGGACCACGAACTCCTCCCGCTCCGCGCGCTCGGCCTCGGTGAGCTGGGGGTAGTAGTCGCGGAGCGACAGCCGCCCGAAGGCGACGTGCCGGGCCTCGTCCTGCATCACGTAAGTGTTCAGGGCCTTGGCCAGGGGCTCCTCGGAGAAGTCGCGGATCATGGCGAACGCCGCCAGGGCCAGGCCCTCGATCATGATCTGCATCCCCAGGCAGACCATGTCCCACCGGTCGTCGGAGACCACGTCCTCGAGCAGGGCCTTGAGGTGGGGGTTGATCGGGTAGGCCATCTCGATCTTCTCCCTGAGGTACCGGGAGTACGTCTCCATGTGCCGGGCCTCGTCCATCACCTGGGTGGCCGCGTAGAACTTGCAGTCCACGTCCGGGACCGTCTGCACGATCTTGGCCGTGCACACGAGCGCCCCCTGCTCCCCGTGGAGGAACTGGGAGTTGAGCCAGGCCCCCATGTGGTGGCGGAGGTCGTAGCGCTCCCGCTCCGTCATCCGCTCGTACATGTCGGAGCCGAAGATCGGGATGTAGTAGTCGGGCGCGTTGTCGGGGGACCCGGGGTCGACGTCGATCGACCAGTCGAGGCGGGTGTTCGTGTTCCACTGCTTCTCCTTGCCCTTCTCGTACAGGGTGAGGAGCCGGTCCCGGGCGTCGTCGTACTCGAACGTGAAGGTCGTCGTGGAGGCGCCGGGAACCGCCCACTTCGTCTGGTCGACGGGCAGGACGTAGTGACGGGTGCTCACGAGGTTCCTCCTCTCGCGCCGGTCGCCACGACCAGCATGCGGCCGAGGGTCCGGGCCACCTGCCGGGGAGGGAGGTCGGACGGCGTGATCACGTACGAGACGATGCTCCGCACCGAGGCGTCCAGGAAGGCCTCCAGGAGGGCCGGGTCCGCGGGCCGGACCCTGGAGGCGACCAGCTCGGCCATGGCCTCCCTGGCTCGCACGTAAAGGGGCATGCCCCGGGTGGTGAGGTACGGGAGCAGCGAGCCCTGGTCGGTGGCCAGGAGCCGGTCGAGGAGCGGGTGGCGCCGGGCGTACGAGAAGACGAACAGGATGGCCCGCCGGGAAGCCTCCTCCAGGTCGGGCTCGGCGGCGTGCTCGGCCCGGACGCCGTCGAGGAAGCGCTCCTCCTCCCGCAGGACCAGGGCCAGGATCAGGTGGTCCTTCGAGGGGAAGTACCGGTAGATCGTCTGCCTGGAGAGCCCGGCGCGGTGGGCGACGTCCTCGACCGTGGTCCGGGCCAGGCCGAACGCGGACACGGCTTCGAAGGCGGCATCGAGGATCCGGGACCGGGTGTCGGCCCCCACGTCCAGCGCGGACCGGGCCATCAAAGATGTGACGATAGGACCATTCCCGTCACATCGTCAAGCCAGCGGCCTCGGGCTTGAGTGGGGGGGCTCGCCATCCGATATCACACGCATGGCGGCCGGTGCGCCCCGCTGGCTCTTCCGTGCCCGGGTCTCGGGCTTCTTCGCCACGGCCCTGTTCCTCGACCTGTCGCTGGCCCTCTCGGGCCGGGCGGGCGTCGCGGTCAGCTCCGTGGGCCTGCTCCTCGGCGTGGCGTTCGCGGGAGCGGGCGCCGTCCTGGCCGCCCGGCGGTCCGAGGGCCGCCTCCGGGCGGCCTGGCTCCTCCTGGCCGCCGGGATCGGCCTGTGGGGGGCGATGTGGGCCCTCCGGTCGTTCTCCCGGGGCCTGGACGGACAGGCCCCCAGCGCGTGGATGGACGCTGGGGGGCTCTTCTCGGTCGTCGCCGTGGCCGCCGTGCTGCTGGCGAACCCCTCCGGGCGGGCCAGAGGCGAGCTGAGCCTGATCCTGGACGGCGTGATAGCGGCCGTCGGCCTGTCGATGGTGTCCCACCAGCTGATCCTCCGGCCCCTCTTCGAGGCCGACGTCGCCCCCCTGTCCCTGTGGCTGCTCTCCGCCCGGGCCATCGGCGCGCTGGTGCTCCTGGCCCTGGTCGCGATGACGGCCATCAGGAGGAGGCGCCTGGCCGCCGGGGCCCCGGCCCCGCCCCTCGACCAGGGCCTCGCCCTGGTGGCCATCTCCTCCTCGGCCCTCCTGGGGGTCACGGTGGGCGGGTTCTCCACGCCGTGGGTCGAGCTGGCCGAGACCGGCCTCCTGGCCGGCTTCGTCCTCGTGGGGATGGCGGGGCTCCGGAAGGTGGCCGGGGTCGGCCCCCCCGCGGCTCGCGACGGCGGCACGATCGAGGTCTCGGTCCTCCCGCTCCTCATGATGGCCGCGGGGACGATCGTCGTGCTCCCCGACCTCATGAAGGGCCCCGTCCTGACGGTGAACCTGGTCCTCGGGTACACGGGGCAGCTCCTGGTGGTGTTCCGCCTCCTGGTGGCCCTCATCGAGAACGGGCGGCTGACCAGGAGGATGCAGGCCAAGGTGGGGGAGCTGGAGGCGGCCTACGCCCGCCTGTCCGAGCTGGACGAGCTGAAGTCCGACTTCGTGGCCACGGCGTCGCACGAGCTCAGGACGCCCCTCACCGCGGTGCAGGGGTTCATCGAGACGCTGCTCCGGCCGGAGATCATGGCCAGCCCCGAGGAGAGCCGGGAGTACCTGATGATCGCGCGGAGGAGCGCCTCCCGCCTGCGCACACTGATCGAGAACCTCCTCCTCGTGTCGCGCATCGAGCAGTCCGGGGCGATCGGCAGCCTGGCCAGCCTCGACCTGGCCGAGCTGGCCGGGGAGATCGTGGCCGAGCACGGCGACGGCACCCACCCGGTCGTCGTCAGGGTCCCCGGCTCCCCGGTCCCCGTGCGCATGGACAGGATGCACGCGCGGACGGTCGTCGAGAACCTCCTGTCGAACGCCAGGAAGTTCTCGCCGCCCGGCTCGGAGATAACGGTCTCCGTGCGGGCCAGGGAGGACGTGGCCGAGCTGGCCGTGGAGGACCGGGGCCCCGGCGTCCCCCGCGACGACCGGCCCCAGCTCTTCGAGAAGTTCTTCAGGGGGCGGGGCTCGGCCGGGCTGACCAGCGGCTCGGGCCTCGGGCTGTACATCGTGCGGCGGCTGGCGGAGGCCGTCGGCGGGTCGGTGGAGTACGACGGGACGAGGGTGGAGGGCGCCCGGTTCGTGCTCCGGCTCCCGCTGTCGTCGGTCCCGGGTGAGGATCTGGTCGTCGCCCCGGAGGGGGCGGCGGTCCCCTGACCCGGCCGCCCCCGGCCTGCTGGTAGATTCCGTGACGATGTCCGACCTTCCCGAGGAGCTCGCCTCCCGGCCCACCCGCAAGCCGGGGCAGGAACCGAGCGCCGTGCTCACGCTCGACGCCTACGTGCGGCTGCGCGACGAGCTGGAGGAGCTCCGCACGACCGGACGGTTCCACATCGCCGAGCGGCTGAAGGCCGCCCGGGAGATGGGCGACATCCGGGAGAACGCCGACTACGACGCGGCCAAGAACGAGCAGGGCCTGATGGAGTCGCGGATCCGCCGGCTCGAGGCCATGCTCCGCGATCCCGACATCGTGGAGACGCCGGAGGCGGCCGAGGCGGTGGCCCCCGGGATGCTGGTCACGGTCCTCCCGCTCGACGAGGAGGACCCGGAGGAGGAGACCTACCTCCTGGCCGACTCCACCGAGGAGAAGGCCGCCCGGGCCCGGACCATCACGCCGGCCTCACCGCTGGGCCGGGCCGTGCTCGGCGCTCGGGAGGGCGACGAGGTCGTCTACCGGGCCCCGGGGGGCGACTTCCGGTACCGCGTGGTCGCGTTCGAGCCCCACCGGGCCTGAGCGGGGCCAGCCGAACGGCGCCGGGGCGTCAGCTCTCGCAGCTGATCTCGGTGCCGACCCCCGAGCCCTGGGAGCAGGTGTCGAAGTTGTGCCCTCCGTCGAGGTAGTCGCCGCCCGCCCCGCCGATCAGCGTGTCGTTCCCGACGTCGCCGAACAGGTAGTCGGCGCCGCCCTGGCCGCGCAACGTGTCGCCGCCGCCGTTCCCGATCAGCGAGTCGAACCCGGCCCCCCCGACCAGCAGGTCGGCCCCCCCGCCGCCGATCAGGACGTCGTCGCCCCCGTAGCCGAACAGCCGGTCGTTCCCGCCCAGCCCGCAGATCACGTCGTCGCCGG